>JBFLJZ010000097.1:0-10667 GCA_040882925.1 Desulfuromonadales bacterium | reverse complement strand
CATTTCGACGATCTCGGCGGACTCCTTTTTGGAGAAGCCGGTTTTCAGATAAACATTTTCGACAAGGTCCGCCTTAGTCATGAATATCCACCTCCATAAGATATGTACCCGAATTTTCAGGTTTTTATATCACAGGCTGGCAAAAATAAGCAACTGTTTTTTAGCGCAGCTCGGCACTCAGTTCCTTTTCCATGGCTCTGACCAGTTTGCCATGCAGGTTCTGAATCAATTCATCAGTCAAAGTTCTGTCCAGCGCCCGGTAACTGGCACGGATCGCTAGGCTCTTCTTGCCTGCCGGTATGCCTGCGCCGGCATAGACATCGAAGAGTTCGATTTTTTCCAGATCCTTGATCTTGACCCGGCCGAGAACCGCGAAAACTTGCTGTGCGGTAATCTCCGCGTCGACCAGGAAAGCAGAGTCGCGCTGCACATCCGGGTAGCGCGATAACGGCTGGAAACGGATCTTACCGGGACCGATTTCCAACAGGCTTTCAATGTCCAGATCGCAGAGGATGGCCGACTGGCCGAGATCAAATTCGTAGAGAACTTCCGGATGCAGTTCACCGAGGGTGCCGAGCAGTCGGTCGCCGCAATACAGGGCACACGATTTGCCGGGATGGTAATAAGGTTCGTTGCTGTGACTGTCCCAGGTCAGACCGGTAACGCGCAGACCGGACAACAGCTCCTCCACGGCACCCTTCATGTCAAAGAAGTCGGCTTTGGCGTCAGACTGTGACCAGCCCAGTGGTTCACGACGACCGCAGAGGATGGCCGTCAGCCGCAGGCTTTCCTGTGGCAAATCAGCACCGGCTATGGGCTGGAAGACCGGGCGGAGCTCGAACAGGGCAAGGTCTTCGCAGCGATATGCAAGGTTGCGGGCAGCGGTTTCCAGAAGGCTCGGCACCAAAGTGGTGCGCATCACGCCCTGGTCTTCTGTCAAGGGGTTAAGAATCCGGACATGCTGCGATCGCGTGTCCTTGTCACTGATGCCGATTCTTTCCGGAGATGCGGCATTGAAAAAAGAATAATTGATCACCTCGGAGTAACCCAGTCTGGTCATTTGATCGCGAACTTTGCGTTCCAGAGCCAGGTGATCAGGCAACTGCTGGCAGGTCAGACTGCTGACCGGCATGGTCACGGGGATCCGGTCGTAACCGATCAGGCGGGCGACTTCTTCGATCAGGTCGATTTCACGCTCAAGGTCGGGCCGGAAATTCGGAACTTCAACCGTCAGGGCATCGCCATCTGGTTCGCACTCAAGACCGATCGAAGTCAGCCGGTCAGCGATATCGCCAATGGTGAGCTTCAACCCCAACACTTCGCTGGCGCGTCGGGCCGTTATCGTAACCGAGCGCCTGACAATTTGATCAGGATAGACATCGACGGCACCGGGGGCAATTGTGCCGCTCGCCAGTTCGGCAATCAGGGCTGCTGCACGATCGAGCGCCAGCGGTACCATATCGACATCAGTGCCGCGTTCAAAACGGTGCGACGATTCGGTATGCAAACCGAGACGTTTGCTGGTCCGGCGGATTGCCAGGGGGTTGAAGTAGGCGCTTTCCAGGAGAATATCGGTTGTGTCATCCTGAACTTCCGAATCCAGGCCGCCCATGACCCCGGCCAGGGCCACCGGGCCGACGCCGTCACAGATCACCAGGTCGTCCGCCACCAGGGAGCGTTCCTGACCGTCCAGGGTGGTAAATGTATCCCCTTCCCCTGCCCTGCGCACGACGATTCGCTGCTCACGCAGCAAGTTGAAATCGAAGGCGTGCAGAGGTTGCCCGAGCTCCATCATGACAAGATTGGTGACATCGACGACATTATTGATCGAGCGCATGCCGACAGCCTCGAGACGTCGGACCATCCAGTCCGGTGATGGTCCGATCGTGACGCCTTCGATGAGCCGTGCCGCATAGCGCGGGCAGAGATCCGCATCTTCGATCATCACGGATGTTTTGTTTGCGGCGTCCTCGCCCGCTTCACGAAGGTCCGGTTTCGGCAGACACAGCGGCTTGCCGGTCATCGCCGACACCTCACGAGCAACCCCGACCACGCTCAAGCAGTCAGCGCGATTCGGGGTCAGGCCAATCTCGTACATGACATCTTTCAGGCCCAGGACTTCAAACACCGGCTCGCCAAGCGGTAAGTCGGGGGGCAGGATCATGATGCCGTCAGCATCTTCACCCAGGCCGAGTTCTTTAACCGAACAGAGCATGCCGAATGATTCCTGGTTGCGGATTTTGGACTTTTTGATCTTGAAATCGCCGGGCAGGACCGTGCCGACCTGGGCAAAGGCAACCAGGTCTCCGGTCTTGTGATTCTTCGCACCGCAGACGACCTGGAAGGTGGCCTGACCCGTTTCAACTTTGCAAACGGTCAGGCGATCAGCATCAGGGTGTGCCGCAACGTCGGCCAGACGGGCGACAATGACGCTGTCAAGCCCATTGCCGTGTTGTTCCATGGCATCGACTTCAAGACCGGCCATAGTCAGACGGTGGGACAGTTCGTCGGCTGACAGGTCAAAATCAACGTAATCCCTAAGCCAGTTCAAGGTGACTTTCATACTTCAAGTCCTTTATGAGGTAAATCTATTTAAATAGTTAAATGTGAGAAGTAAAAAATATTTGTTATACGGTTTTAGGTTTTGCGTTTTAGGTTTTAGGTTAAGGTTGAGGTTTAAATTCCAGCCCCCAGTCTCCAGCCCCAAGCCCCCGCCTTTAACCCCAGCACCTGACTCTAGAATTGCTGCAGGAACCTCATGTCGTTTTCAAAGAACAGACGCAGGTCATTGACCCCGTACTTCAACATGGCGATTCTCTCGATCCCCATGCCGAAGGCAAAACCGCTGAACACTTCGGGATCATAGCCAACCGATTTGAAAACTTCCGGGTCGATCATGCCGCTGCCGAGGATCTCCAGCCAGCCGGTCTGGCTGCAAACCCGGCAACCGCTGCCACCGCAGATGACACACTGGATATCCACTTCCGCGCTCGGCTCCGTAAAGGGAAAGAACGACGGGCGGAAACGGACGTCAATCCCTTCGCCAAAGCATTGATTGACAAAGGTTGTCAGGATCCCCTTCAGGTCGCCGAAAGTCACTTTTCTGTCGACCAGGAAACCTTCTATCTGGTGGAACATCGGGCTATGAGTCAGATCTGAATCCCGGCGATAAACCGTGCCGGGCGCAACCACCCGGACCGGCGGCTGATGCTCGAGCATGGTGCGGATCTGCACCGGCGAAGTGTGCGTGCGCAACACGACATCATCGGAGACATAAAAAGTATCCTGCATGTCCCGTGCGGGATGATCCCGGGGAATATTCAAGGCTTCGAAATTGTAGAAATCCTTCTCGATTTCGGGGCCTTCGGCGACACCGAAGCCGAGGGCTGCAAAAATCTCCACGACTTCTTCGGTCACCTGGGTGATCGGGTGCTTGAACCCGGTCATCTGTCTACGACCAGGCAGGGTCACGTCGATCCGCTCGGTCGAGAGTTTCTGTTCCATCAATTCCTTGCGCAGAGCTGACTGACGCCCGGCAAAGGCCGCTTCGAGCCGATCCTTGACCTGGTTGGCGAGCGCGCCGATCAAGGGGCGTTCTTCAGCAGACAGCTGACCCATCCCCTTCATAACCGCAGTCATCTCACCTTTTTTGCCCAGGTAGCGGGCACGTATCTGCTGCAGCTCTATCTCGGACGCAGCTTTGGCAACATCCAGAAGAGCGACCTCTTCTATCTTGTTCAGTTTGTCTTTCATAGTCATCCGGCCAGAGAAGGCACCGGCCTGGCTAAATGCCAGGCCGGAATAAAAAAAAAGAGATGGGGCAGGCCCCATCTCTTTAGCTTTTGGCAATTACTGCAACTGGGCCTTGGCTTTTTCGACAATCGAACCAAAACCGGTTGGGTCGGTGACCGCCAGCTGGGCGAGAATTTTGCGGTCTATGCCGATTTCCGCCTGCTTCATGCCGTGGATCAAGCGGCTGTATGACAGACCGTTGTCACGGGCAGCGGCGTTGATCCGGGCGATCCAGAGAGCCCTGAAATCACGTTTGCGGACACGCCGATCCCGGTAGGCATAATTTAAAGCACGATCGACTGCTTCGGTCGCACTGCGGAACAATTTACTGCGGGCGCCACGGTAGCCCCTGGCGAGCTTCAGCACCTTGTTTCTTCTGCGCCTTGCTTTGAATCCTCTTTTTACTCTTGGCATCGCTTTTCTCCTTGAGAGTCAGTTATGCGGAAAACCCGCGCCCGGATCTGAAGGGGGAGCCATTGGACCCGACAGTTCACGGTTTGTGGTTGTGCCGTTGCCCTTACAGGTAGGGGACCAGACAGCTGATATTCTTGGCGTCAGCCTTGTGGACCTCGGTCGCCTGACGCAGCTCACGCTTGCGCTTGGTCGACTTCTTGGTCAGAATATGGCTGGTATAGGCTTTATTGCGACGGATTTTGCCGGTTCCGCTCTTGCGGAAACGTTTGGCGGCACCGCGATTGGTCTTGATTTTAGGCATGCTTCTTCTCCTTCGACGATTGTGCAATCTCAGCGACTTTTAAAAAGTCACCAGCTATTTTTTAATTGGGCCGATCACCATGCTCATAAAACGCCCGGTCATATTCGGATGGCTTTCGACCTGACCGAGTTCAACGAGATCTTCGGCGACTCGCTGGAGGATTCGACGACCGAATTCAGGATGGGTCACTTCACGTCCGCGGAACATGATTGTCACCTTGACCTTGTTCCCCTCGCCGAGGAAGCGTTTGGCATTCTTGACCTTGAACTGGTAATCATGTTCGTCAGTTTTGGGCCGCAGCTTGACTTCCTTTAATTCAACCCTGGCCTGCTTCTTCTTGGCTTCCGCAGCCCGTTTGCTCTGCTGGTACTTGTATTTGCCATAGTCCATGATACGGCAAACCGGCGGTGCGGCATTAGGAGAAACTTCCACCAGGTCGAGACCCTGTTCCTCGGCAGCCTGCAACGCAGCACCTAACTCCATGATACCAAGCTGTCCACCTTCATCATCGATGACACGCACTTCACTTGCGCGGATAGACTCGTTGATATTGGTCGTGTCCTTACTTATGACGCACCTCCTAATGGTAAAGTTTACATTCGTCCTGTATGAAACGAATAAAATCCGCCGGCTGCATCGGTGCCAGGTTTTCTCCGGAGCGATGCCTTGCGGTGACAGTGCCCGCAGCTACTTCCTGGTCGCCGATCACCAGCATATACGGGACTTTATCCACCTGTGCTTCACGAATCTTGAAGCCCAGCTTTTCGTTGCGCAGATCGGCCTGCACGCGAATGCCCTCGGCGCGCAACTGTTCACAAACCTGCTCGACGTAAGCGGCCTGGCTGTCAGTCACGTTGAGGACTTTAACTTGAACCGGAGCAATCCAGAGCGGGAAATTGCCGGCGTAATGTTCGATCAGGACACCGATAAAACGTTCAATGGCCCCCAGGATAACCCGGTGGACCATGACCGGCCGGTGCTTCTCGCCGTCACTCCCGATATAGTTGAGGTCAAACCGTTCCGGGAGGGTAAAATCGCACTGGATTGTAGCACACTGCCACTTCCTGTCAAGAGCGTCCTTGAGCTTGACATCGATCTTCGGCCCGTAAAAAGCGCCGTCCCCCGCATTGATCTCGTAAGGCAGCCCGGTGTCATCGAGAGCGCTCTGCAAGGCGTGGGTGGCTCGCTCCCAATCCTCGTCGGAGCCGATGGCCTTTTCCGGGCGGGTGGATATCTCCAGCTCATATTCGAAACCGAAAATCTCCATGACATCGCGGACGAAGTCGAGCACCTTCTTGATCTCGCCGTCAAGCTGTTCGGGCATGCAGATGATATGTGCATCGTCCTGGGTAAACCCGCGAACGCGCAGGAGGCCATGCAGCACCCCGCTCTTTTCATGGCGATGAACCGTTCCCAGCTCGAAATAACGCTGTGGCAGATCACGATACGAGCGCTTCTTCGACTTGAATATCAACATATGGGCCAGGCAGTTCATCGGCTTGATGCCATAGCTTTGCTCATCGACTTCAGTGAAGTACATGTTTTCCCGGTAGTTGTCGAAGTGCCCGGACGTTTTCCACAATTCGGTACGCAGGATCTGCGGCCCCATGACGATCTCGTAGCCTCGCCTGAGGTGCTCGCGCTTTTCAAAATCCTCGATAATCGTGCGCAGCAGAGCGCCTTTCGGGTGCCAGATCACCAGCCCTGCTCCAGCCTCATCGTTGAAAGAGAAGAGGTCCAGTTCCCTGCCGAGCTTACGGTGGTCGCGCTTCTTCGCCTCTTCGAGACGCTGCAGGTGTTTTTTCAGCTCTTTCTTGTCAGTGAACGCCGTCGCATAGATGCGCTGCAGCATGGCGTTCTTCTCGTCGCCGCGCCAGTAGGCTCCGGCCACGCTGGTCAACTTGAAGACTTTCAGCATGCCGGTGGACGGGATATGCGGGCCGCGGCAAAGATCGACGAAAGTACCTTGGCGGTAAAGGCTGACTTCTGCTTCGCCGAGATCTTCGATCAATTCGACCTTGTATGCTTCGCCCATTTCACGAAACAGCTCGATCGCTTCGGCACTCGTGACGACCTGGCGTTCGATCGGCAGATCTGCCTTGGACAGTTCGGCCATCTTCTGCTCGATCTGGTCGAACTCTTCCGGGCTGAACGTATGGCTGTCACTGAAGAAGTCGTAGTAAAAGCCGGATTCGATCGCCGGACCGATTGTGACCTGGACCTCACGACCGAAGAGCTCCTTCACCGCGTGGGCCATCAGGTGGGCTGTTGAGTGGCGGTAAATCTCCAGCCCTTCCGGTGAATTCAGCGTCACCAGGCGCAACCGGGCATCGGACTCGATCGGCCTGGACGCATCGACGAGCTCATCGCCAAGGTAAGCGGCAACGGTCTGGCGCGCCAGTCCCTCGCCGATTGAGCGGGCGACTTCCAGCGGGGTTGTGCCGGCCGTAACTTGCTTAACCGTTCCATCCGGCAGCGTGACATTCAACATCGACATGATCGTTATCCCTAACGAAAAGAGGCATCCATGGATGCCTCTGCGAGATTTGGGCGAAGGTTATGGTAGGCACGGGCAGGATTGAACTGCCGACCCCTACCGTGTCAAGGTAGTGCTCTCCCACTGAGCTACGTGCCTGCACCCAAAATGCCGGATACATTTAACAGAGGAAGCACTCCCTGTCAAGCCTTTTTCTGCGCAATTTCCGATGGTTGTCGAGGGATATAAATCTGGCGAGCGCCTCTCTCAGGCAGGGGCACAGTCGGATGGGTCACCCTGAATCTTGGCGATGGCATGCGGGATCGCCGGCCAGACTGCCTGGAGATTTTCTATGGCCCCTTTCGGGCTGCCCGGAAGGTTGATAATCAGGGTACGGCCCCGGATACCGGCAATCGCCCGGGAGATGATCGCATGCGGCGTCATCTTCAGGCTTTCCTGGCGCATCCTCTCGGCAAAGCCGGGCAATTCACGTTCTATGACTTTGGCTGTCGCTTCCGGGGTGAGATCCCGCGGCGAGACACCGGTTCCGCCCGTGGTCACGATCAGGTCATAAGCAGGAGCCTCCGTCCATTGCTCGAGAGTTGACACGATCTGTCCGAAATCATCCGCAATCAAAGACATGCATTCAACGACCACCCCCTGCCGGGTCAGCCAATCGTTCAAGGCCGGGCCGCTCACGTCTTCGCGTTCGCCACGTGCACCTTTGTCACTCAGAGTCAGTATCGCTGCTCGCATCAATCGGTTCCCTCTTCCCGGCAGACAGCACCTTGGCCGACTGACCCGGTCATTTCATTCAGCATCACAGAGGCACAAAGACTTTATGCCGTCTTGTCAATCGATTGCCACCGGGGCTTCGATCCGGTCGCCGGCCTGCACCTTGCCGCCCTTGACGACTCTGGCAAAAACGCCCTCTTTCGGCATCACGCAATCGCCGGCCTGGTCATAGATGGCGCAGCGGCTATGACATTCCTTGCCGATCTGGGTGATCTCGAGCAGAGTCTCACCGATCTTCACCCCGGCACCGAGAGGCAAACTGACCAGTTCGACACCTTCGGTCGTCAGGTTTTCGGCAAAATCGCCGGCACCGACGTCGAGACCCATTTCCTGCATCTTGCGGATGCTCTCGATCGCCAGCAGGCTGACCTGGCGATGCCAGCTGCCGGCATGCGCATCGCCGACAATGCCGTGTCCCGGCCGCAACTCGACCTGCACAACCGGGGTCTTCTTTTCGCCCTTGTTGCGACTGACGCAGACCGAAACAACTCTCGCCGCCATATCAGCCTCCGATACCGGCCATGTTAAACGGTGCCGGCCCTGCACAATCACCGGTCACTTCATGTCGATCAACCTTGCTGCCGATCACCTGCCGCAAGGCCTCACAGAGCTGATCGTCATCCTGAGCCAGATACGGCTTGAGATCAACCGCTTGCGCAGAGAGCAGGCAGCCCTTGGCCAGGCCGGCCGAGGTCACCCTGATGCGGTTGCACGAACCGCAGAAATGATCGCTGATCGGGGTAATGATGCCGATCGAGCCCTGTGCTCCTTCGATCCTGAATGAACGGGACGGGCCACACATTCGCCCTGAAGCCAGGGGCACCATGCGGTATCTTTTCTGCAGACGTTCGAGGATCTCGGCGCCAGGCACGACTCTATCCCGCCAGGCTTCTGTACGAACGGTCGGCATGTATTCAATAAATCGTATTGACCAGGACCGGTCCAGGCTCAGCTCTGCAAAGGCTTCAATTTCACTGTCATTGGCATCGCGCATCACCACCATGTTCAGTTTCAGCTGCAAACCGGCCTGTTCTGCGGCCTTGATCCCGGCGAGGACTTCGGCCAGGTCGCCGCCACGGGTGATCTTGGCATAGCTGTCAAAATTCAGTGAATCGAGGCTGATGTTGACCCGGTCAACCCCGGCCTTTTTCAGTTGACCGGCGAAAGACGCAAGCAGCAGGCCGTTGGTGGTCAGCACAACCTCGGACATGTTCGGAATGGCATTGAGCCGGGCGAGAAAACCGACCAGGCCTTTGCGTACCAGGGGTTCACCGCCGGTGACACGGACTTTCTCAATGCCCAGTTTGGCAGCGGCCCGGGCGATTTGCAGCAACTCTTCGTAGCGAAGAATTTCGTCGTGTGAGCAGAGCGGAACGCCCTCCTCCGGCATGCAGTAACTGCAGCGCAGGTTGCAGCGGTCCGTCACGGACAGCCGCAAATAATTGATTGTCCGTCCGAAACGGTCCATGTTCGAGGATGAATAGTTATCAGCACCATGCATTTGCAGGCTCGCTCGACGAATGACGAAAAACCGGGTTGTTTTGACACATCACAGACAATTGGCAACGGAATTGTCCCGCACCTGTTGCAGAAAGCATATTCACATATAAGATATTACGACAGTTTATTATCATTACAACTGTGAATATGTTCTCTCCTGACGGGTTCGAATGCATCCAAGCCTTCAGTGAACCGATTGTTGTGCAGACGACGTTCATATAATCTGCGCAAAATGGTCATGGTTCCAGGCGGCTTGCCGGCATCATCATCCTTGTCAAATGCCGGTTTGAAATTTAACATGGCTGTACATCTGTTTCATATGGTTGAATCAGCAAACTCGACACCCCGAATTTACAGTATTGCCACAACGGAGACAACTAATGCATGGAGGTGCAATGATTCCGCCCATCGTTTCGATCGTCGCCAACAGCGGCACCGGCAAGACCACCCTGCTGGAGAAGTTGATCGCCGAAATGAAACGACGCGGATACAGGGTTGCGGTAATCAAACACGACGCACATCGATTTGACATAGACCATGAAGGGAAAGACTCCTGGCGCCTGACCCGGGCAGGTGCTGACACCACGCTGATCATGTCGAAGGAGAAGCTTGCCATGGTCAAGCAGCTCACCACAGCAGAGGCACCCGGCCTTGTGGAAAGTGTCGCCAATTACTGCAATGATGTCGATATCGTTCTGACCGAAGGTTTCAGGAAAAGCACGCTGCCGAAGATCGAGGTCCATCGTCGTGGGCACAGTGAGAAACTGCTCTGCCGCGATGTGGAGTACGACCCGACCTTGATCGCCGTTGCTGCAGACAATCCTTTGGAGATTGACGTCCCGCTCTATGACATTGATAACATCCGGGGCCTTTGCGACTTGATCGTGGAACGATATCTGTCATGAAAGGCCACTGGGTCCGCAACATGAGTAACCCTGTCTGGCTGGCCCTCTGTTTGGTCGTGACCATACCGGTCTTTGCCGATAACGCCCAACCTGTCGTGGTCTTTGCCGGCTCGGCTTCGCAGCCGCCGCTTGAAGAGGCCGCGGCAGCTTTCCAGGCAAAGACCGGCATTCCGGTGACCCTGCACATGGGCGGTTCCGGCGCCATGCTCAGCCAGGTCCGTTTAACGGGTCTGGGAGACCTCTACATTCCCGGATCTCCTGATTATCTGGAAAAAGCTCAATCCCTCGGGTTGGTTGAAGAAAAAAACGCCATTCTCGCCTATCTCGTCCCGGCACTCCTGGTTCCCGCAGGGAACCCCCTTGATATCAAGGTATTACAGGATTTGGCCAGGCCAGGATTAAGGGTCGGACTTGCTGACCCGGACGGGGTCTGCGTCGGCCTTTACGCTGTCGAAATCCTCGAGTTCAATTCCCTGGCGGGTGT
>JBFLJZ010000096.1:0-6472 GCA_040882925.1 Desulfuromonadales bacterium | reverse complement strand
TTGCGGAGGGCATCTCCTTTGCCGGGTTACTTTGACGTCAAAAACCTGCCGTGACGGTGATCCGGCCCTGTGTCAAAGGGCCTAACCTTGCCGTGTGATTTACAGGGAAAAGTAAGATAATGGATTAAAGAGAAACAGATGAAACATCTGCTACCCTAAGCTTCATAGAAACATCACCTGTCGGATAAAAAGACAAACCCCGCATCATGTCTGAGGTTCGTTGGCGGTCATGCAAACTGCTCAGGGAGTGCTCAGAACAACCCTGCCTGGCGCAGTTCGCGGATGATTTTACGCCGTTTTTTCAGAAAAGGGCTGCCTGGCGACCGGCCCGGCTTCAGCTCGACCGTTTCGACATGACCGTTTAACAAAACCAGTTCCCGATAAGTATTGTCAATCGGCTGTCCGGCGATCAAGCCAACGGCATCCTTGAGGAAAGCCGTCGCCTCGATCATGATATGTTCACTTTCCAGCAGATCGCCATGGCCGTCAAACAGATGGACCGACAGTCGACTATCGGGGTCCACCAGACCCGGGCCGTCAGCGGACAGGGCGATCACGCCGACCCGGTCAGTGAAGATGTCCGGTTTCATATCTGTGCAGATCTTGGCATAACAGCCGGGGTGGAGATACCCGCGCCGGCGGCTGCACAGAGCAAAGAAGAAATGACCGTTTCTGTCTTCGGTCGCCAGACCGCAGACCGGACACTCTGCAACCTGACGCCGGCGGGTCACGGATTGGCCTGGACCATTCTGCATCGTCATCATCAAGCTCCCGTGCCTATCGTCCGGAGCGGCATCGAAGCGCTTCAGGACAGATTTGGCCAAGCGCTTGAACTGTGGGTGCACCGCGGTATTTCTGGCATGCGTCAGGACCGGTCGAACAGTACTGGAGAAACCCGAGGCCAGGCTTTCCACCTTCGGGCTCTTGCTGATAAACATATCCATGACCTGATAATCACGCTCTCGAGCGGCATAGGCAAGAAATTCATGCACCCTGACCTCGGCATTCAGGCGGGCCCTGGTATCGACCAGGCTGGGGAGCAACCAGAGCCTTTCGCAGCGACCAGCGGCAGCCATGACCTCGTGCAAGGCCGCCGTATTGACCAGCGCTGCGCGGTCCTTGACCGGCGCAATCACCAGGTCTGCAGCGAGGAGGGCCGCTTCGGAGAACCAGTCCAGGATTGGTCGGGTATCGAGGATCAGAAGACCCGTCAGGCCCAGTGAGCCGAGCCGCTGGCGAAGCCAATGCGGGGGCTGATTCGGGGGCTTTAAGCGCCTCGATGATGCAACATACTGGACACCGTACTGGCCAAGCCGGATCAGCTCTGACGGCGGCTCATCCTCGAACAAGTGGGCTATATTTTTTTTTGCCGGCGGCCCGAGGGCAAACATCTGGTCAACACTGAAATGGTTGTCGAACGACGCGATTGTCACCGGCAGGTCTTCACGCAGCGCCTTGAGGTACACCGCCAGATTGATGGCAATCGTCGTTTTGCCCACACCGCCCTTTTCACTGGCAACCGCGATCACAAACAGTCGATTCATGGTGCTTCACCCGATGCAGGAGAGTCCTGCAGGTCTTCCCAAAGCTCCATGCAGGCATCCAGTTCTGCCTGCAGTTCAGTATGCTGATCGACCAGTTTGCCGAGTCTGGCGTGATCAACAGCCAGCGCCGGGTCCTGCATCTCGGCCGTCAATACAACAATCTCCTTCTCCAGCGCCTCAATCCTCGATTCAACCTCGGCCAGCTTTTTCTGTCGCTTCTTTTCTTCACGCCTCGCGGTCTTGCGTTCTGCGTGTGAAATCAGCCGATGGGTCTTGCCCGCCTGTGCCGCCTCGTCGGTACGGATCTGTTCGACCCTGACTGCCGAGTGGCTGAGATCTCCCTCCAGACTCTTCGATCTCAAGAAGTCCCCATAGTTGCCGATGTATGACGTTGCACTGCGCGCGGCCACCTCGACAACCCTGTCGGCCAGCGCATCAACGAAATACCGATCGTGTGAGACGAAGACCATGGTGCCCTTGTAACCCTTGAGTGCCTGCAGGAGGACCTCTTTGGACGCCAGGTCGAGGTGGTTGGTCGGCTCGTCCAACAGCAACAGGTTGGCCGGCCTCAGCAGTAGGATCGCCAACGCCAAGCGGTTACGCTCGCCACCTGAAAGGACTGTTACCTTTTTATGGACGTCATCGCCATGGAACAGGAAGGCGCCCAGAAGGTTACGGACTTTCGGCACCATATCAAATGGTGCAGCACGGGTAATCTGTTCGAGAACCGACAATTTCGGGTCGAGGGTGTTGGCCTGGTCCTGGGCAAAATATGCCATTGCCAGGTTATGCCCGGCTTCGCGTTGACCTGTTCGGGGTGTTTCAACTCCGGCCAGAAGCCGCATCATGGTCGACTTGCCGGCCCCATTGGCGCCGACCAAAGCGATCCGCTCACCTCTCTCTACAGCCAGGCTGACATCCTCGAGAACCGCGAGATCACCATAACCATGCGACACCTGCTCAAGGCTGACAGACAGCCTCCCGCCTTTGGGTGGCGCCGGAAAGGTAAAAACGATTTTCTTGCGTTCCGGGGGCAGTTCGATCCGCTCGATCTTTTCCAGCTGTTTGACACGGCTCTGCACCAATGCAGCCTTGTTGGCATTGAATCGAAATTTATTGATAAATGCCTCTGTTCTGGCGATCTCTTCATCCTGGCGCGTCTTCGCCTCGCGCAAGGCCCTCACCCGCTCTTCCCGTGCCGTCAGGTAGCGGGAATAGTTGCCGGGGTAATCGGTCAGTTTGGCATGCCAGATTTCAACAATGCGAGTCACCACCTGGTCGAGAAAGAAACGATCGTGGGACACCAGGATGACGGCATGCGGATAGGCGGCGAGGTAGCCTTCGAGCCAGTCACGGGCTGGCAGGTCAAGATGATTGGTCGGTTCATCGAGGAGCAACAGGTTGGGTTTCTGCAGAAGCAGTTTGGCCAGTGCGATGCGCATCTGCCAGCCGCCGGAGAAATGCTCACAAGGCTTTGTCCAGTCATCTTCGGCAAAACCGAGTCCCTTGAGAACGCGACCGATGTCTGCCTCCATCGTATAGCCGCCGCGCTGGCGAAAGATCTCCTGCAATTCGGAGTAGCGATCGAGGTCCGCCTGTACCGTCTCGCGGCTGATCTTGTTTTCGAGCGACTGGAGTTCTTCTTCTACGGAGAGGAGCAAGGCCAGTGCTGAACGCACCTCGCTAAAAAGGTCGCGGCCGGAATGTTCCAGACCTTCTTGCGGCAGGTAGCCGACGGTCGTCCCCCTGGCGAGCTGAACCTTGCCGGCGTCAGCTCCGCATTGTCCGGCGAGCAGGCGCAACAGGGTCGTTTTACCCGCACCGTTTTCACCGCACAGGCCGACACGGTCGGTCGACCGTACATGCCAGTCGACATCGTTCAGTATAAGCTGGTCGGCAAACTGTTTAATGACGTTCTTCAGTTGCAGCATGAGGGCTGTTATAACACATCTTGAAGTCAGCGAACATCCATCAATCAAGGAGAGAATGACCATATCCAAATTGCGTAAAGAATGGATGAAAGGAAAAGATTTATACCGGCTTGTATGGTTATTTGAGGTTTATCGTCTACAGCCTGTTTACCGTGCCAACATCATGTAGTATATTTAATGAGCCGCAGCAAACCGCTTTGCATAGAGGTCCACATTGAGCGAAAACAGTACGACCGAGAGCGTTGCAATGATGGCAGGGCTGAAAAAGGTCCGCACTCGTCGCTGGCTGCTCTGGGGGATTATCCTGATGTACATGCCAGGCCTGGTGATTGCACTCGAATTGCAGGCGCCCTTGAAGGTCATGGCCTGGCTGTTTGGTCTCTGGGTTCTGATGCTCTGCGTTGTCGTTGCCCTGGCGACAGTGGTCAAGTGCCCTCGCTGTGCCAAACCCTACCATACCAACGGCCCGACCTTCCTGCCGGTCCGCAAGTGCGTCCATTGCGGGCTACCGGTTAATTTCAGTGCTGATTGAGCCTGCGGGAGAATAATGCTCGTCAAGCACCAGCATGACCGGCAGCGACAACTCTATTTCCGATGCCATTGATGGATGGCAATACATTGATTCAAAAACATTTCAAAAACAACTTTCAGAAATTCACTATTCAAATAATCTAGAATTTGTTATATTTACATATCTACCTTTTTTACAAGGTATTTTTTACGATCTTCAGGGGTTATTCGAACCCTCGCGAGATAAAGTTTCGGCATTGATCCTGACCCTGAGCGAGCTCCCATTTCCGGTTGAGCCGGCGATCTCGGGTCAGGGCATATGCCCCCAACGGATCAAGGTTGTCGTACGCGACAACCGGGAAGAATTACATGTCTAAAAAAATGCTGGTTAACGCCACCCATCACGAGGAAAACCGGGTGGCGATCGTCGAAGACGGTATCCTCACTGAACTTGACATCGAGGTTGCCGGGCACGAACCCACCAAGGGGAACATTTATAAAGCGGTTGTGGTCCGGGTTGAATCCGGCCTGCAGGCCGCTTTCGTTGATTATGGGGCTGAACGCCTCGGCTTCCTGCAGATCGACGAGGTCAATTACACCGCCGTCAAACCTGACTACCAGCAGGCAGAAGATGGACGCCGACCACGCATCACCGACCTGCTGCAAAGAGGCCAGGAGATACTCGTCCAGATCACCAAGGAGGAGCGCGGCACCAAGGGCGCTGCGCTGACCACCTACCTGTCCCTTGCCGGGCGTTATATGGTGATCATGCCTGGCAGCGAGACCCGGGGAGTTTCACGCAAAGCCGAAAGCGACTCGCAGAGAAAAGAGTTGAAAAAGGCGATGTCATCACTCGACATGACTGAAAATGTCGGTTACATCGTGCGCACTGCGGCCCTGAACCAGACCCGTGAAGAGCTGGAACGCGACTACCGTTACCTGATCCGCCTTTTTGAAAGTATCACAGAGCTCGAAAAAAAAGTTACCTCACCACCAGTCCTGCTTTACAAGGAATCGAACCTGATCATCCGCTCGATTCGTGATTATTTCACGACCGACATGGACGAAGTCCTGATCGACGACCCGCAGGTCTTCCAAGAAGCCAGGGATTTCTTCCAGATGGTCATGCCTGACCACGCCAAACTGGTCAAGCTGCACCAGGAACGTCGGCCGATTTTCTCGCGCTACCAGATCGAAGAACAGATTGAAACACTCAACCGCAACAAGGTTCTGCTCCCTTCAGGGGGGTCGATCGTCATTGATCCCACTGAAGCACTGGTCGCAATCGACGTCAACAGCGGCAAGATGTCGTCCGAGCAGGGGGTTGAAGCCACGGCGACGAAAACCAACCTGGAAGCGGCAAAGGAAGTTGGCCGACAACTGCGGCTGCGTGACCTGGGTGGCCTGGTCGTCATTGATTTCATCGATATGCGCGAACGTAAGCACATGCGTGAAGTGGAGAAAGAAGTGAAAAAATCCCTGGAAAATGACAAGGCCAGGGTCAGCGTCGGTCGCATCAGCTCGTTCGGTCTTCTCGAGATGAGCCGCCAGCGTCTCAAGGCAACCCTCGCAACCGGATCCTACCTGCCCTGCCCTCACTGCGGTGGAGCGGGTCGGCTGAAGAGCCCGGAAGCCCAGGCCGTCTCATTGCTGCGGAAGATTCACGCCAGTGCGGCCAAAGGCCAGGTCAGTCGGATCGACGCACAGTTGCCCAGGGACGTTGCAGCCTACCTGCTGAACAACAAACGCGAAGAGCTGGTCACCATGGAACGGGATCATCAGTTACAGATCCATATTCACGGCAACCGGGATTTCCTGGCAGATCAGGTCGAAATTGAAATTCAGAAGAAGGACAAAGACAAGGCCCCCCAGCCTGAGTTCGTCGCGGCAGGCATTTTGCCCATCCCGGTGGAAGATGAAAGCAAAAAAGAGGGCATCGAAAACGCCCAGCTGGAAGCCGTCGGAGACGACCCTGAACCGGCCAAGAAGCGACGCCGCAGAAGACGCCGTAAGCCCGCCGAGACAACTTCGACGGAGGTCGCACAGACAACCGCAAGTGAGATTCCCGAGACCGACGCGGAGAATGCCCCGCAGACGGCAGAATCGCCGCAAGCCGATGAGACCCCGGCTGCCGAGCTTGACACTGCAACCGCACCACCGAAGAAACCGCAAAGACGGAGACGGCCCTCCGGCAAACCGAAGCCCTCTGCTGAAGAACCCGAACCGGTGGTGGACAACGCAATATCCGAGTCCGCAACCTTGACCGAGCCGGAAGGCGCCTCGGTCAAAGCTCAGGAGAAAGCCGAAACCAAGCCAAGGCCTCGTCGCGGCCGTCGTAAGCCCAAGCCTGTAGAAGGTCCGGCTTCGGCGAGCACGCCCTCGGCAGCCGTCGATACGACACAAACGTCCCCAGCAGAGATGTCTTCGGCACCGCAGGCTGGCAAGCCAGCCGTAGAAGACACGTCCGTCAAGGACGAAAAAACGCCG
>JBFLJZ010000095.1:0-2812 GCA_040882925.1 Desulfuromonadales bacterium | reverse complement strand
CGGCTGCGGAGGAGAAGAAGCCTGCTGGGCCACCACCCATGCTGGTAACCACAACAGCAATCGTCAGTGGCACGTCGAAACCGACCGCACCTTTTGTCGGCACCCTCTATTTCGCGCGCACGGCCGAGGTGGCTTCTGAAGTCGACGGCATCGTCCGACAAGTTTATGTCGATGATGGCCAATCGGTTAAAATCGGCGATCGCCTGGTTCACCTCGATGACGACCTGCTGGCGACAGAGATTGCCGGGACCAAGGCTGTTTACGAGCAGAACCAGATTGAATTGGCACAGGCACAAAGAGATTACGAAAGAATTTCCGTTCTGCATCAACAGGAGTCCATCGCCACCTCTGAGTATGAAGCCTATGGGACCAAGGCCAATCGGCTGCAGAAACAATCAGCAGTCCTTAAAACGCGCTTGGACCGGGGCCTTCTGGAGCAAAAGAAGAAAACCGTGCGCGCCCCCTTTGATGGAATCATCATCGAAAACCTGGTAGAGGCCGGCGAATGGGTCGAAGCCGGGGGGATCGTCGCCACCCTTGCCGACAATCGCAACTTTGAAGTGCGCGTTGACGTCCCGGCCGACATCATCCCCAACCTGATTTCCGATCAGGATGTCATGATCAACATCGCTGAGCAGACCTTGCCCGGCCACTTCACAAGCATCATCCCGCGCGGCGACATCTCCACGCGGACCTTTACTGCCAAATTCAAGCTCAAGGGTAACGCTGCTCTTGTTGAAGGCATGCAAGCGCGGATCGACCTCCCCGTTGCGGTCGCCAGCGAAAGTCTGCTGGTGCCAAGGGATGCGGTCATCAAAAATCGCGGCGAAGATGTCGTTTTCATCTTCAACAACGGTGAAGCTCAAATGGTGGCGGTTGAAATCGCCGGTCACTCGGGAGCCCTGGTTGGCATCATCAGCGACGAGATACAAGAGAACCAGAGCGTCATTGTCAAAGGCAACGAACGTATTCGCGACGGCCAGTCCGTACGCACGGAGTAGCTCTATATGGACCTGATCAAAGTCTCCATCCAGCGGCCGGTTACGATTCTGTCCATCATTATCATGTTGGTTATGTTCGGCTTGATCAGCCTGCAACGAATCCCCTACCAGCTCAGCCCCTCAGTGGTTGAACCGGAGATCACTGTCACCACGACCTGGCGAGGCGCGACACCCTACGAAATCGAACGTGAGATCATCGAGGAGCAGGAGAACACCCTCAAGGGCTTGCCGAACCTGGTGGAGATGGAGAGTACCTCCCGTAACAACCAGGGCTCGATCACGCTGAAATTCAAGGTCGGCACCAATGCCGATGACGTCCTGCTGCGGGTCTCCAACAAGCTCAATGAAGTCCCCTCCTACCCCTCTGCGGTCGACAAACCGGTCGTGACTGCATCAGGAGCCTCCGCCTCTCCGGTGGTCTGGGTCATCTTCAAAACCAGCGGAGAGAATCCGCGCCCGATCGAAACCTATCTGACTTACTTCGAAAATGACATTCGCCAGCACCTGGAACGAGTCCGCGGCGTCTCCGACCTTTTTGTCGGTGGCGGCACTGAGGCAGAAATGCACGTGGAAGTCAGTGCGGAGCGCCTTGCTGCCTACCAGCTGACCACCTCGAGCCTGATTGCGGCCTTGCAAACCGAGAACATCAACGTTTCTGCGGGCACTATGAGTGTCGGCCGTCGCAACTTTCGCATACGAACCACGGCCGAATTCAAAACAGCCGAAGACATCAGCAAGGTCGTCTTGAAATCAACCGGGCAGCAACGCATCACCGTGGGAGATGTCGCCAAGGTTCACAAAGGCTTTGCCAAGCAGGAAGCCATCGTTCTGCAAAATGGCGACAACGGTATCGCTCTCGGTGCGCGCCCCGAAGCCGGCGTCAACATTCTGGAGATGACAGACCAGCTTGAAGAAACGGTCAACTGGCTCAACGAGGAGAAGTTGCATGACAAGGACCTGCACCTGGAGTGGGTCTACGATCAGCGCTTTTATATTCGCAGCGCCATCTCCCTGATCAAGCAGAACATCATGTTCGGTGGCCTGCTGGCCGCAGCGGTGCTGCTGACCTTTCTACGTTCAGTGCGGGCCACCCTGGTGGTCGGCCTGTCGATTCCGATCAGTATTATCGGCACCTTTATCCTGCTCGATATGATGGGGCGAAACCTCAACGTGGTCAGTATGGCCGGCATCGCTTTCGCCGTCGGCATGCTGGTAGACAATGCGATTGTGGTTATTGAGAACATCGACCGCCATCGCAAGATGGGCAAAGATGCTTTTTCCGCTTCACTGGATGGCACCAAGGAAGTCTGGGGGGCGGTGTTCGCCTCAACCTTAACAACCCTGGCGGTGTTTCTACCGGTCGTCTTCATTCAGGAAGAAGCGGGGCAACTTTTCCGTGACATCGCCATCGCTGTTGTTGCCGCGGTCTCATTAAGCCTTCTGGTCTCGGTTTCAGTCATCCCGATGTTTGCCAACAAACTGCTGTCCTCGGCCGCGAAAAAGCCCCCCAAAGCGACCGAAAGCCTTGAGAAGGCCGGCCATCGCCTGAGCGACGGCATGATGGCCCTGGTTCATCTGGCGACCCGCGACTGGATCACACGTCTGACAACCGTGGTCCTCTTGATCAGCCTGGCCGTTGGCTCGGTCGTATTGCTGATGCCGAAGAAAGAATACCTGCCCCAAGGTAATCGCAATTTTGTCTTAAGTATTTTGGTACCGCCCCCCGGTCTGTCCATCGAGGAACGTACCGAGATCGGCAAGACCTTTTTCGAGCTTGCCGGCCCGCACATCAAACAACAGAAGGATGGATT
>JBFLJZ010000094.1:0-12763 GCA_040882925.1 Desulfuromonadales bacterium | reverse complement strand
TCTTGCCGAGGTTCTGGGCTACTTCAAGCAGATTTTCAAGGATTTTCCGCGTCAGGTCTGCATCCATCTGCTGCAGCGTTTCCTGGATATCTTTGGTGAAACGCTGGTACTCCTTGACCTTCTGCTGATAATCGCGCTCTTTGGCGCTGCGGGCCTCTTCGGAGAGCAGCATCGCCTGCTTTTCCAGGTCCTCCTTGAGCTTTTTCAGTTCTTCCTGGCGCTGCTTGACTTCAGCATCGTAGCCCTGCACCTGGGCCTTGATCTGCTCCTTTGCTTCCTTGCCGGCAGCAGACAGGTTCAACGCCTTCTGCAGGTCGATATAGGCAATTTTCTGAGCTTGGGCGATTGCCGGGGCTACAGCCAGACCGAGACAGATCAAAACTACGACGACAATGTGTTTCATGCATACTCTCCTTGAATAATCCTTGATGAATGGTTTAGAAAAAACGTCCTATGGTGAAATCGAACTGGGTGTCGGATTCATAATCCCTTGGATCGAGGTTGTAGCCATACGCGAATCGCATCGGGCCGAGGGGGCTTAGCCAGCGAAGCTCACCACCGGCGCTGTAGCGCCACGATCCGAACACCTGATCATCTTCCCCCCAGTAATCGTCATTACTCCAGGTGTTGCCGACATCAAAAAAGGTAACGCCCTTGATGTTCAGCTCTTGATAAAGCGGGAAGATAAATTCGAAGTTGAAGAAGGCCTCGGTTTCCCCGCCGATAAAGTCACCGAATTCATCGCGCGGGCCGACTTCGCGATTCTCAAAACCGCGCAGCGACCTGATGCCGCCGAGGTAGAAGCGTTCATCGATGGGAACATCCTCGTTCTTCTGCCAGTCATGGACGTAACCGACCTGGCCTCGTGCAGACAGGACCGTGTCCCAAACGAATGGCCAGAAATGACGGGCGTCCAGGATGTATTTGCTGAAATGCTCGGTTCCGCCTATCCCGGCAAACTCCCAGGAGGCACTCAGATCGGTTCCTGTTGAAGGATCAAGTCGGTTGTCAGTCGTGTTGTACGAATAGGTGGTCGTTACCGAACTGACTGTCGACGTGCCCTCCTGGTCCCTGATGGTGTCGGAGGCGAAAAAACCGATATCGTAGACATCGACGAATTCCAGGCGATAGGTTGCAAGCAACCTCGAATATTCGCCGATCGGATGCCCGGCTTTGAGGGCAAAACCCGTTGCATCACGGCTGTAATCATCCCACTCCCGCGTAGTCTGATAAATTTCAAAACCGAGCGTCCAGCGCGTGTCCATGAAATAGGGATCGGTGACGCCCAGTTGGTACGTCGAACTGTCACTGCCGATAGAACCGGCCAGGTTCAATCTCAGGCCACGACCGAGGAAGTTTTCCTGGGTGATCGATCCCTGCCCGACCAAACCGTCGACCGACGAGTAGCCTGCGCCGACACTGAAGGTTCCGGTTGCCCGTTCTGCGACATTGACGTTGACGTTCATCTTGTCTTCGGCTGACCCCGGACTGGTACTGACATCGACCGCTTCAAAAAAACCAAGGTTGTTGATGCGGGCCTTGCTGCGTTTCAGGTCGGTCGCGCTGAACAGTTCACCCTCGACCAGTTTCATCTCGCGGCGGATGACCTTGTCACGGGTCTTGGTATTTCCGCTAATCTCGATCCGGTCCACATAGACCTGCGGACCCTGCTCGATATCAAATATCACGTCGATCTGTTTTGCCTCATCATCCGTCCTGGTCAAGGGCGCAACGTTTGTGTAAGCGTAACCCTGGTCCGCATAGAGATCCGTAACAGCACCAACCCCGGCACGTAATTTTTCCCGGGAGAAAACATCTCCCGGCTGTAAGTCCAGCAATTCAAGCAAATCGTCTTTCTCGAGCATGAGATCGCCCTGAACATCGACATTGGAGAGTCGGTACTGGTCACCTTCGTCGATGTGAATCAGCAGCAGCATGTGCTTGTCATTATCAACCAGGCTGATAACCGGATCACGCACCTTCACCTTGACATACCCCTCGTTGAAGTAGAGATCGGCAATCCTGGCTAGGTCCTGCTGCAAAAGCATTTCATTGTAATTGCCCCGACCGGTCATCCACGACAGAAACCATTTCTCCTTGGTCTCCATGGCGTCTTGCAGGTCACCGTTGTCAAAAACCGTATTCCCTTCAAAACGGATGTCCTTGACGCGGACGATTTGCCCTTCCTTGATGCGGAAGGTCACCAACGTCTCGTTCCTCTCGTTGACATGGCTGTCCGCCGTGACCCGGGCCGCGTAATAACCCTCTTTCGAATACTCGGCCTTGACCATATCGACGCTTTTCGCTACGGCAAACGGATCGTAGATGTCAGGCACACGGATCGTGATCACTTCGCGCAGTTTATCTTCCTTTAGTTTATCATTACCCTCGAAACGAACATTTCTCACCAATGGGCGTTCTTCCACCTTGAAGGTAAGAATCGATGCGGCAGCATCTCCCGAAATTTCCGCCGAGATATCAGCAAAACGCTCCATTTTGAAGACATCCTCAATCGCACCATCGATATCCTCCGGAGTCACCGTCTGCCCGGGCTTGATAGACAAGGCATTCAGGATGTCAGCCGTTTGCACACGTTGGTTGCCGGTAATCACAATATCAGCAAGGAGGAATTCCTGGGCCGCCCATGCCGGAATAGCGAGTGACAAGCATATCAGCAGCGCAAGGACCCTCTTCAACATATCAGCAACACTCCAGAGCAAATATACATTTATAAATCGGATCATTATAGGGAAACATTGATGGAAGGTAAACCATAATCTAGAGGCTCCGGGACAGGAGAACGTCTTAAAGCCTTCCTGTTGAGGTCAAAACATCAGCCCGGAATCGGTCTCTGCATCAATCTCTTTCTGCATCCGTCCATCGACGATCCTGACGATCCGGTCCATATGCGTTGCAACCTTTTCGCTGTGCGTGACAATCACCATGGTCAGGGCACGCTCTTTGTGTAAACGATCAAGCAGGGTGAGGATCTCATCGGAGGTGATACTGTCGAGATTTCCGGTCGGTTCGTCAGCGAGCAAAAGCCGCGGCGACATGACCAATGAACGGGCAATTGCGACCCGCTGCTGCTCCCCGCCGGAGAGCTGCCCGGGCTTGTGGTCCAGCCGGTGATCAAGACCGACCGCAGACAGGATCTCGAGGGCTTTCTTGCGTGCCTCCTGAGCCGGGTCACGGGCGATCAGGGCCGGCATCATGACATTTTCCAACGCGGTGAATTCAGGGAGCAGCTGATGGAACTGAAAGACAAAACCGATTGAGCGGTTGCGGAAGGCATCCAGTTCGGAGGCGGAATAGCTGAAAATGTCCTTGCCGGCAAAGGTCACGGAGCCGCTGGTCGGCTTATCCAGTCCACCCAGAAGATGCATCAAAGTCGTCTTGCCCGCACCTGATGAGCCGACGATAGCAATGCGAGCCCCGGCAGAGATATCGAGGCTGACTTTTTTTAGTACGTCAACTTTGCCGCGGTCGGTAGTAAAACTTTTTGCCAGTGAAATTACTTTTATCATTGCAGAACTATTCATACCTCAGGGCTTCCGCAGGATCCATTTTTGCAGCGCGCCATGCCGGATAAATTGTTGCCAGCAGGGAGATTGCCATGGAAACGACCACGACCGCGACGACATCAGCCGAGTTGACCACAGAAGGGAAGTGCTCCATGCCGTAAACGCTCTGATCGAAAATCTTGGTGTGCAGCAGATTTTCCAACCCTTTGATGAGCGGGTCGGCATTCTTGGCCAGCAGCAAACCGAGAATTGTCCCGAGGATGGTCCCCAGGGTTCCAATAATCAGGCCTTCTAGAACAAAAATCTTCATGATGCTGCGCGAGGTTGCCCCCATTGAGCGCAGGATGGCAATGTCGCGGTGTTTTTCCATAACGACCATGATCAGTGTCGTGGCGATATTGAACGCGGCGACCAGGACGATGATGCCGAGCACGATGAACAGCCCTAGTTTTTCCAGCCTGAGCGCAGCCAGAAAAGAGCCGAACATGTCTTCCCAGGAGCGTACGATATGCGGGAAGCCATACGCTTCTTTCAGCTCTGCAGCCACCGGTGCCGCCTGGTCGAAGCTGTCAACCTCTATCTCAACGCCACTGACCGCTGCCCCGAGATCAAAGAATTTCTGTGCCTGTTCAAGATCAATATAGGCAAAGTAGGCATCGACGAATCCACCACGGTGTTTGAATATGCCGACGATCCTGAACGGCTTCATTTTCGGGATCATGCCGAAAGGCGTGATTGTGAACATCGGCGGGATGACGTTGATCGAATCACCGACGGCTACGCCCAATGTCGTGGCCGTATCCAGGCCGATCAGGATGCCGGGCTGTTCAGTCCCGCTCTCATAGAGTGCCGTTTCTACATCGCTGCCGTTTTCAGTCAGGAAACTTTGTCGGAAAATCTTGTTGTCGCGCAAGACGCCTTTGACGTTGACGGCGGCCACGTTGCGCTGTGAAAGCAACATGGCCTCCTTGCTGACAAACGGCGAAGCATTCAATACGTGAGGTGAAACCTCTTTCGATCTGGTGACGACGGCATCAGGCTCGGTCAGGACATCGCCGAGCTTCTGGATCAAAACGTGCGGGATGTTACCGAGAATCTGCTGCCTGACGCCATCATGAAATCCGGTCATGACGGCAAGGACGACGATCAACGCAGCGACACCGAGAGTGATTCCGGATATCGAGATAAACGAAATCACCGAGATGAAGGTTTGTTTGCGCTTGGCACGCAGATAGCGCAGGCTGACAAAAAGTTCGTAGTTCATAAGACCCGAAGAGGCGCGTGGCGCGAAAAAATCTATCTATAGTTGAAAATGAAAAGATATCATAACACTGTGATCTGCCGACTGTGCGATGTTGCTATCTACTCCTGCGCCACGCGCTACTCACCACGCGCCACATTTTTTGACTCCGGTCTCAATTGCGGGAAGAGAATAACATCGCGGATCGACTGTGAGTTGGTCAGCAGCATCACCAGGCGATCAATACCGATCCCCTCGCCTGCGGTGGGCGGCAAACCGTATTCCAACGCACGGATATAGTCTGCGTCCATGGCGTGAGCCTCCTCATCACCAGCCTCTTTTTCAGCAAGCTGCTTGGTAAACCGATCGCGCTGGTCATCGGGATCGTTCAACTCGGAGAAGGCGTTGGCAAGTTCACGACCGACGATAAACAGTTCGAAACGGTCGACAACCTCAGGATTGTCATCATTCTTGCGCGAGAGTGGTGACACTTCCGTCGGATACTGGGTGATAAAGGTCGGTTGCCACAATTCCGGCTCGACAACAGAATCGAACACCTCGGTCAGCAATTTCCCATAGCCGATGTTCTTATCAAGCTCAAGGCCCCGTTGTTCAGCGTAGGCCATGAGTTTGGCACGATCATCGATCTCGGCTTCATCAAGCTCACCATACTTGAGGACCGCCTCTCGCACAGTCAGCCTCTGCCAGGGACGGCTCAGGTCGACATCGCGTTCGCCGTACCTGAACTGAAGGCTGCCGACCACCTGTTCCGTGACATGGCAGATCAGGTCCTCGGTCAGAATCATCAGGTCTTCATAAGTCGCATAAGCCTGGTAGAATTCCATCATGGTGAATTCAGGGTTGTGCTGAATCGAGATCCCTTCGTTGCGGAAGTTGCGGTTGATTTCGAAAACCCTTTCAAAACCGCCGATCACCAGTCGCTTGAGATAGAGCTCCGGAGCGATACGCAGGAAGAGGTCCATTTTCAGCGTGTTGTGGTGGGTCACGAAGGGTTTGGCCGTTGCACCACCGGCAATCGGTTGCATCATCGGCGTTTCAACTTCCAGATAGTCCCGCGCAACCATATAATCGCGGATCAGGGAAATGATCCGGCTTCTTTTCCGGAACACCTCACGCACATCCGCATTGACCATGAGATCCAGATAGCGTTGCCGATAACGGGTTTCCACATCGGTCAACCCGTGCCATTTCTCCGGCAGGGGCAACAGTGATTTGGTCAGGAGTTGAAGCGATTCTGCCCGTAACGAGAGTTCATCCGTTTTGGTCCGGAACGGACGGCCGCTCAAACCGACCACGTCACCCAGGTCAAGCTTGCGAAACAGTTCAAAGGCTTCTTCGCCAAGTTGGTTTTTTGCAACATACACCTGCAGGCGACCGCTCCGGTCCTGGACCTGGATAAAAGCCGCCTTGCCGAAATCCCGTTTTGCCACAATCCGCCCGGCAACCCGATAGCGATCCTCCAGGGTTGCGAGGGTCGCGGCGTCATGGCCGGCGTGGGCCTGGTGAACGTGTTCGGTGGTTGCATCTGCAACAAAACCGTTGGCAAACGGATTCAATCCCTGGCGGCGGTATTCATCCAGCTTGGCCCGTCTCTGGGCTATTTCACTATGACTTCCTTCAGACATGTTCCTACTTTTCCTTGTGTTTATGTCATCTGTGATGCGTGATCAGTCATCAGTAACGGGAAAATCGATCGGGACCCTCTGACGCTCACGGGCCACTCTTCAACGACCATCTGTCATTGCATCAGGTAGGCTTCAATAAACCCGTCCAGGTCGCCATCGAGGACAGCATCTGCATTACCCACCTCGTGGCCGGTGCGATGGTCTTTAACCATGCGGTAAGGATGCAGGACATAGGAACGAATCTGGCTGCCCCAGGCAATATCTTTCTTTTCCCCGGCCAGAGCCTCGGCCTGGTTCTCCTTCTTCTCCATTTCCAGTTCATAGAGCCTTGCCTTGAGCTGTTTCATGGCCGTCGAGCGGTTCTTGTGCTGGGATCGTTGATTCTGGCAGCTGACGACAATGCCGGTCGGAATGTGGGTGATGCGGATTGCCGAGTCGGTCTTGTTGACGTGCTGGCCACCGGCCCCGCTGGCCCGGTAGGTGTCGACCTTCAGATCTTTTTCTTGAATCTCGATATCGACGTCATCAGACAATTCAGGGAAGACAAAAACCGAACAGAACGACGTATGGCGACGGGCATTCGAGTCGAAGGGAGAGATACGAACCAGACGGTGAATGCCTTTTTCCGCCTTCAGATAACCGTAAGCATAGGCTCCGCCAACCGTAAAGGTGACGCCCTTGGCGCCTGCCTCGTCGCCCGGCTGGTACTCGGTGATCTCAGCCTTGAACCCTTTGCGCTCGCACCATCGCAAATACATCCTCAGGAGTATCTCAGCCCAGTCCTGTGCTTCTGTGCCCCCGGCGCCGGCGTTGATGCTGACGATCGCATTGCTGGCATCATGTTCACCGGAAAGCATACGGGCAAATTCCATCTGCCCGATCTTCTTCTCCAGATCGGGCAATGCCTCGCGCACTTCCTTCAGGGCCTGCTCGTCTTCAGCCTCTTCACCAAGCTCGATCAGTATCGCAGCGTCTTCCAGGCCGCTATCAACCGCATCATAATCCTCAACCAGTTTCTGCAGGATGGTCCGTTCCTTCAAAACCTCCTGGGCCTTCTCGTTGTCATTCCAGAATTCCGGCTTGGCAACCTCGGCCTCCAGTTCTGCGACCCGTTCCCTTTTGCTGTCAATGTCAAAGATACCCCCTCAGCTCGGTGAGCTTGTCCTGGAGGGTTTTTAACGATTCTATCTCCTCACGAAACATCTTTGTCTCCATTCATGGTCAGTCGAACGGCGAATTATAACCGTTGAGGGCAAATCTAACAAGCCTTTAAGGCGGGGACTAGGGGCTGGGGGCTGGAGTATAAAACCACCAACCCCTAGCCTCCAGTCCCCAGCCTCCAGCCTCCAGCCCCCAGCTGCCGCCTTTAAAGGCGTCGCCGCGTCTGCAATAGCCAAAGCACGCTGATCAGCAGGAAGAGACCAGGGATCAGGTCACCCATCCGCGAATAAAGCCTGGGTCTGGCACCAAGTCCGACTTCACCGTTGGTAAAAGCAGCTTCGAACAAACCTGTTTGCTGGACAATCTTTCCGGAAGGAGAGATCAAGGCCGATATCCCGGTATTCGCCGCGCGAATCAGCCAGACACGATTTTCTATGGCGCGGAAACGCGCCATAGCAAGATGCTGCCAGGGAGCTGAGGATTGACCGAACCATGCATCATTGGTGATATTGACCAGCAGGTCGCTGCCCTGGCGCACATATTCACGTGCCAGCTCCGGGAAGATGACTTCGTAGCAGACCAGAACCCCAAGATTATGGCCCTTGATCGGCAATGGGTTGATCGTGCCGGACGAATAATCGCCAATGCCGACCACCAGTTTGTTGACGAATGGCAGAAAACCACTGAGCGGCACATATTCACCGAACGGGACAAGGTGAATCTTGTCGCTGCGACCGAGAATCGTCCCCGACGGTGACAACAGAAACGCACTGTTCAGGTAGCGCAGCCCGGCGGCATCCTTTTGATATGCCGGGCTGCCAAACAGAAGGAAAGTGCCTGTTTCAGAGGGCAGGCCGCTGACCGAATCGGCCAGCAGGCCACCATCCTGGAAATAGAATGGCATGGCGGCTTCAGGCCAGACAATCAGGTCTTTCGCCCCTGCCCGCTTGGCCCGCAACGACAGCCCACGGTAAATCTTGACCGTCGCCAACTGATTTCCCGGCTGCCATTTGAGGTCCTGCGGGATGTTGCCCTGGACCAGGGCCGTGTGCAGAGATTCGGTTCGACCATCGAGGTCCTGCTGCAGGCACCACATACCGTAAGCATAGTTCAAGAGCAGTAGAACAACCGCAATCATGACGGTTTTCCGTGGAACATGCCGCGGGAGTTTACGACAAAAGGCATGCAAGTTCTCGGCAAACGCGATATTACAGAGCACAATCAGATAACTCAGGCCATACACGCCGAACAGGTCGGCAGACTGGATAACCGGCAGCCACGACTGCTGGGAATAGCCGAGAGAAGCCCAGGGGAAGCCTGTCAACAGGAATTCACGCAGGAACTCCATGGCGACCCAGAAGACCGGCAAGGTCATGGCATAGGGATAACTTCTTAACTCCTTGAGTCGGCACGCAGCCCAGGTTGCGGCCCCCCAGTAAAGCGCCAGGTAAGCGGACAGGAGCAAGTATAAGACAAAAGAAACCGCCAACGGCGGGTGACCGTAGGTGGTCATGACAATATTCACCCAGTACAGGGTCGCGGCAAAAAAAACCAGTCCGGCGATGAAACCGCTTTTAAAGGGGCGGTCCTGCATCACCAGGACAAGGGGGATCAGACCGAACCATGCAACGACGGTAAAATCCGGCAGAGGGAAAGAGCACGCCAGGAAAAGCCCTGACAGAGTACTGGCGCAGGTTATTCGATCAGGCAGGAAACGTCTCATTTAGTCATCGGCGGCCAAATCCGTCTGGATATCGCGCCAGACGCGGACGACACCGATCTTGCGCTCATCGGACTCTTCAACCATCAGGATCAAACCGTTGTCACGAACTTTCTCTCCGGCCTGCGGCACATGACCCAGCAAGTGGAAGATGTACCCCCCGACCGTATCAAATTTCTCGCGCGGGATGTCGATCTCGTAATACTCCTCGAGTTCCTCGACACTGGTCCTGGCATCCACCAGCAAAGTGCCATCCGTCTGGACCTCTACCCTTGGCACTTCGCGATCGTACTCATCCTGTATGTCGCCGATGATCTCTTCGATCAGGTCCTCGATCGTAATCAGGCCCGACGTGCCACCATATTCATCCACAGCAATCGCCATATGCACCCGCCGGGTACGAAAATCCACCAGCAGGTCCTCGATACGCTTGGTTTCAGGGATAAAGTATGGCACGCGCATGACGTCTACCAGCGACAGGTTTTCATCGCTGGCACCCCAGTTGCGCAGCAGGTCCTTGGCATAAACGACGCCGACGATCTTGTCCATCGACCCTTGGTAAAGCGGTACTCGTGAATGCCCGGAACGAATGATCAGTGCCAGGAAATCACTCAGGCTGGAATCTGCGGGACAGCAGATCATATCAGTCCGTGGCACCATCACTTCGCGGACGATGGTGTCACCAAACTCGAAAATCGACTGCAGCATATCCCCTTCGGATTCGTTGAGGATCCCCTCTTCCTCCGAACTGTTGATCGCTTCCTGGAGCTCTTTCTCGGTCAGGGCCCGGGACCTGCCTTTAAGCTTTCGCACCAGCGACTCAAGCCATGAGCCGCGACTTTGTGTAGTGTCGTCTTCCAACGAAACAACTCCCTTCTAGATTCAGCTTACAGAGGATGGGGACTGGGGGCTGGTTAGCCAACCAAAACTTAAACATCAAATTCCGCAACTCTGTAAGGTCCTGTCTCTTGCTGCGATCCAATGACTCCAGCCCCTAGCCCCCAGCCACCAGAACCCGCCTTCAAAATGCCAGGTGCATGACCACTGTGGTGCCAATACCGATCAGGCTGCCGGCAACGATCTCCAGGACACTGTGAATGCCGAGCGAAACCCTGCTCTGGGCCACCAGGGCGGCGAGAAACCAGGCCAGCGCGATGACCAGGAGACCAACGTCAGCAAAGGCCACCGATGTTGCTATGGAGAAGGCCACTCCCGCGTGGCCGCTCGGCATGCCACCGTGCAGCGGCATCCCTCGTCCGACCCGTGCTTTGGCAAGAATGACCAGCAGCACGACGACGACAACCGAAATAATCGCCAGGTTGCCGGTAGTTCTCATGTAATCATCGCCGAGGTTTGCCCCGGCCGAAAAGATAAACCGCGACACGGCCAGATAACCCAGCACCAGGGCAGCAACGCTGGCCAGCAGCACGGCACCGGCGGCGACATCTTTGGCACGTTGTGCAAGGGGGTGATAATCCGGAGAGACGAGGTCGACGACGACCTCGATGGCGGTATTGACCAGTTCGGCAAACAGAACCAGGGTGATGGCAAGGCACAACAGGGCAAATTCATACAGGGTCAGGCGCAATACCAACGCGGCAATCATGACCAGAATGGCCGCGATCAGGTGAACCAGCATGTGTCGTTGGGTTTTAACTGCCCAGAGGACCCCTTCAATCGCGCAATTCAGGCTTTGAATAAATCCGCTGGGCCTGGTCGGCTCACCTTTCATGCGGTCAAGAACTCCTCGCGGATCAGCGCAAACACTTCTCGTTCTCTCTCTTCCATACGCTGCGCTTCGGCGTGCGTGCCGCGCTCGTGGTCATAACCAAGCAGGTGAAGAACTCCGTGCAGCAAAAGAAAGTAAAGTTCGCTCTCAAAGGATGTCTGCGCTTCGTCAGCATCCCTGGCGGCCGTTTCAGCTGAGATCACCACATCGCCGAGCAGGTCGGTCTGGACACCCGTGCCCTCACCTTCCTGCATGGCAAAGGAGATTACGTTGGTTGGGCGGTCCTTGCCCAGGTAGTCACGATTGATAACCCGGATTGCCGCATCATCGACGATCAGTATCGACAACTGCCCATCAGGACATCCCGAGACGCTTAAGATCTTCCGTGCTACCTCGCGTAGAAGCCGCTTTCTTATCTTTTGTTTGTTCTGACGATTTTCGATCGCGATCTTCATCAATCCCCCGGGCCCCTTTCTCAGCAACCCGCTCCTTGCTGACCGGTTCCGGATAATCAACCCGGTAGTGGAAAATGCCGCCCAGGACCAGATTAAAACTCTTGGCAATATTATGGATATCCTTAAGCGTCAATTCGCATTCATCGAGCTGTCCGTCAATAAAAATATTATTGATAATCTTCTGCACCATCCCCTGAACCCGAGCCGGGGTGGGATCTGTCAGGGTCCGGCTCGCGGCTTCCACGGCATCAGCGAGCATGATCAATGCAGCTTCCCGGGTTTGCGGCTTCGGCCCGGGGTAGCGATAATCCCGCTCATCAACCTGTTCGACACCAGGGTTCGCCTTGCTCTTGGCCCGATCATAAAAGAATTTCATCAGGCCGGTGCCGTGATGTTCCCGGATGATGTCGTTGAGTGCCTTGCCAAGCCGGGCTTCACGCGCCATTTCCGCGCCGTCCTTGACATGGGCCATCAGGATCAGGGCACTCATCGACGGTGCCAGTTTATCGTGCCGGTTCTCCTGGGCACCGATATTTTCAATGAAATAAAGAGGCTTCCTGATCTTGCCGATATCATGGTAATAGGCCGCTACCCTGACCATCAGCGGGTTGACGCCGATATTTTCGGCCGCCGCTTCAGCCAGGTTGCCGACGATTATCGAGTGGTGGTAAGTCCCGGGAGCCTGCACCATGAGATCACGCAGCAACGGGTTGTTCATGTTGGCAAGCTCCAGCAGTTTGATATTCGTCGTATAACGGAAAATCGACTCAACCAGCGGAACGATCCCGGTCACCATGACAGCGGCTGCAAGGCCTCCGGAAAAACCGAAGGCCAGCTTGTAGACCAGCTGCAGGTCAAACGGTTTGCTGGTCATCAGGTGCAGGGCAATCAACAGGGTGAAGTTAAACATGCCGAGCCGGAAGCCTGCCCGGAACAGTGAAGAACGCTCGTTCACATGACGCACCCAGTGCGCCCCGGCAAGGCTGGTCAAAAAAGCGAAAAACATGATCGCGAAGCTGTTGCCGAAAAGGGCCCCGGTGATGAATGCCGTCAGAATCGCAAAGACCAGCGAAACTTCAGAGTTGAGGACAATACGCACCAGCATGGTGCCGACCGCAAACGGGAAAAAATAGAAGTACGCGTTCTGTTCAACATAAGGGAAGGCGCTGCCAAGTGCAGAGGATATGAAAATGGAAATCTTCAGGACCAGGATATGTACCACGAACACCGAGGACAAAAACATCAGGTCTCTGTTGTCCGGCTGGTATTTGCGGATGTTGCGCTTGGC
>JBFLJZ010000376.1:0-6902 GCA_040882925.1 Desulfuromonadales bacterium | reverse complement strand
GGCTCTGTGGTGGAATTTCTTTCCGAAATCCCAACATAACCCACGTTGCAAGGGGCAGGTCTCTTTTTGTCCTCATCTGTCAGCCATTATGTCTCCTCCTGAATTTCAATCTACAGAACCATTGCTTTGTGTTGGCTTTTCTATAATGACTGATTTGTAGGAAACCGTTTTCAAAATTGTGTCGCGGTTAGAGAGGAAGGTTATAAAAATATCAGGGTGTGGCATTTAGTACACCCACCCCCCTCTTCTCTAAAGAAGACATATTGAGGAGGGCCTAAGAAACACAACTGCTCGTGTTTTTGCTCGAGAATACGCATAAAAATAAAAAGGCACTCAAGACATAATGCCCTAAGTGCCTGTTTTTATTTGGAGCGGGACACGAGATTCGAACTCGCGACTTCAACCTTGGCAAGGTTGCACTCTACCACTGAGTTAGTCCCGCAAACATGGTAGGCCGGCAAAGCCGACGGATGGACTTTATAGCAAAAGCCCTTCAGGCAAGTCAACCGAAATTTTAAGCCTTTACCAAGAAGTCAACGGGCGATCACGCGGAAGAACTTCTGCAGGTAATCAATCCCCGACCAGAGGGTCAAGGCAAAGGCGATATAAAAGAAGAAAATCCCGAAGTTATGCATGTTGACCTGCAGGAAACTCGATTCAACACCGAAGAACCAGTTGAAGTTATAATGGAGCATGAGTCCGGGGATGGCGACCATCTGGTAAATCGTCTTGTATTTCCCCAGGTCGCTGGCATCGATGACAATCCCTTCAGAAGAGGCGATGGAGCGTAGGCCGGTGACGACAATCTCCCTGGCCAGGACCAGGAAAACCATCCAGGCCGGCACGCGGCCGAGCGGTATCAACATGATCAACGCGGCCATGACGATCAGCTTGTCGGCGAGCGGATCGAGGAATTTGCCGAGCACGGTGACCACACCCCACTTGCGGGCCAGCCAGCCGTCGATGAAATCGGTCACTGCGGCCAAGCCGAAAATTGCCGCAGCCCACATTCCCGCGGCGCGTGAATCGGACAACAGCAAAACGACGATCACAGGGACGGCGGCAATCCGGGCCAGGGTCAGCAAGTTGGGCAAATTCAACAGGCCTGACTTCAGGTTCATAGCAAGGCGTCTCCGGCCTGGCGATAGTAATCGAGGTAATGTTTGACCCGCTTGACATAATTGCGGGTTTCATCGTAAGGCGGGATGCCGCCATAGCGCTTGACAGTCGTCGGCCCGGAATTGTAGGCGGCCAGGGCCAACTCCAGATCTTCGTTAAACAGGTCCAGCATCTTGCGCAGGTACTGACTGCCGCCACGAATATTTTCGTCGGGATCGAACGGATTGTGGACATTGAGGTCCCGGGCTGTTTCCGGGATCAGCTGCATCAGGCCCTGGGCGCCTTTGCGGGAGACCGTACGGGCCTGGTAATCACTCTCGACCTTGATGACCGCTTTGACCAGAGCTTCCTCGAGCCTGTAAGAGCGGGCGTGCTGGCGGATGATCTCCAGGTATGAATGATGGCCGGAACCGGCTGCCGGCGTTTCCTTGATGTACATATTCCAGCGCCCGTGTGTCGGCGTATCGGTAAAATGCACCCTGCCCTGCGCGTCCACATAACGATAAATGTCAGCGGCAGCAGGCGAAACCCCCATCACGACAGGCAAAACGAGCATTATCATGGCTATAAGTTTACCGCAAGAGATCACAGGCACAACTCCGAAGCATCGACTTATATCTGAAAAACCTCTGTATTTCAAGAAGTTTAGGTCTTGACACAATTGTATGGCGTTCACATAATGGGATGCCTTTAACATCGTCGGGCAATTGGAACCCACTAAAATCATTGCAAATCACGGGCCATTTACCTTATGAAAATAACTTCAGACTATCTTGTCGTCGGCAGCGGCATCGCCGGACTCTGCTATGCGCTGAGCGTTGCCGACAGCGGCCAGGTGGCGTTGATTACGAAAAGAGAAATTGCCACGACCGCGACCAGGCTTGCCCAGGGCGGCATTGCAGCCGTCGCCACCTCAAATGATTCTTTCGAGCAGCACATGCAGGACACCATGGAAGCCGGGGCCTGGTTGCCGGATGAAAAGGTCGTGCGCATGGTGGTCGAAAACGGGCCTGCTGCCATTCAGGCACTGATCGACTGGGGCGTGCAGTTTTCACGTAGCAAAGATGCATCCTACGACCTAACCAGAGAGGGTGGCCACAGCCAGCGGCGGATCTACCATGTCAAGGACGAGACCGGCAAGGAGATCGAAAGAGCCCTGGTCGAAGCTGTCCAGGCACATCCCAATATAAATATCTACGAGAACCACACCGCGGTCGACCTGATTACCGAGGCGAAGGTCACCAGGCGCCGGATCAAGCCGGACCGTTGTCTCGGGGTTTATGTGCTCAACTGCGATACCGGCCAGGTGATCACCTTCGGTGCATCAATCACCGTATTGGCAACCGGCGGCGCCGGCAAGGTCTATCTCTACACCTGCAACCCGGATATTGCCACCGGCGATGGCATCGCCATGGCATACCGGGCCGGTGCGACGATTGCCAACATGGAGTTCATGCAGTTTCATCCCACGACCCTGTTTCATCCTCACGCGAAAAGCTTTCTCATTTCGGAAGCGGTACGGGGCGAAGGGGCCGTTTTGCGACGGCGTGATGGTTATGCGTTCATGGCCGACTATCACCCGTTGCAAGACCTGGCTCCACGAGATATTGTCGCCCGCGCCATCGACAACGAGATGAAGACCCACGGCGATGACTGTGTGTTTCTCGACATCACGCACAAATCGAAAGCCTACATCACTGACCGTTTTCCCCACATTTACGAGACCTGTCTGTCCTATGGCATCGATATGACTGAAGATGCGATCCCCGTGGTGCCTGCAGCGCATTATCTGTGCGGGGGGATAAAGGTCGATGCCTGGGGGGAGACCGACATCGGCAATCTTTTCGCCATCGGTGAAGTGGCCTGCAGCGGCCTGCACGGGGCCAACCGACTGGCCAGCAACAGCCTGCTCGAAGGCGTGGTCTACGCCAAGCGTGCTGCGCAACGTGCCCTCGCCCTCAGCGAAGAGAAACTGCCGCCCTGCCCGGCGATAGATTCCTGGGACCCCGGCAGCGCCAGGGATAGTGACGAAGAGGTCGTGGTCGCCCACAACTGGCATGAAATCCGGCTCTGCATGTGGAACTATGTCGGCATCGTCCGCTCCGACAAGCGGCTAGTCAGGGCTCTGCGCCGTGTGCAGATGATACAGGAAGAGATCGCTGATTATTACTGGGACTTTTTGATCACGTCCGACCTTGTCGAATTACGCAACATTGCCACGGTCGCCGAGTTGATCATCCGTTGCGCATTAAAACGCAAGGAGAGCCGTGGCCTGCATTACAATATCAATCACCTCGAGAAAGACGACATTCACTGGAAGCAGGAGACCCTGATCAGGAAGTTCTTCTAGCCCTTGACGTCGCTGCGGAACCTGAACACCTGCAACCCTGGAGAGACTTGTGACTATTGATGATTACCGCAAAGAGATCAACCGCCTGGATAGTGAGTTGCTGCGCATTTTCAATCAACGTGCTGCCTATGCACTCAAGATAGGCGAAATCAAGAAAAAGGACGGCATTCCGGTTTACGACCCGGAACGGGAGAAGAGGATTTTCGAGGCCATGTCCAGCGCCAACCCCGGGCCGCTGGAAAACGATGCCATTACCAGGCTCTTTGAAAGGGTCATCGACGAGTCCCGTCGCCTTGAACGTATGCGCACGAAAGGTCTTTAGCCATGTTGATTGTCATGAAAAAGGGTGCCGACGAAGAACAGCTGAGCAAGATCAAACAATACCTGGTCGACCACGATTATGATTTCCATCAGTCAACCGGCGCCAACCGCACCATCATCGGTGTGATCGGCGACACCGCGGCTGTCAATCGTGCCGAACTCGAAAGCCAGCCGGGCGTTCATGTCGTGTTCAAGATTCCGGAAGAAGAGTAACCTCGACAAGATTTGCCGTTATTCGTCAAGTGCGGCAAGTGCCTGCCTGACGGTTGATACGCCCTGCTCCAAGACAGACTGCTTCCATGCATCATCATCAGGATAAAACATCTTCAGAAACTGCTGTTTGATCCGTGCGGCCTGCGGATGGTCCTCCCGGCCATGATGGAACAGCCAGTTTTCTTCCCTGAGCGCCTTGAAGACCTGCATCGGCGGCGACGTGCCAAACTCCAGGCCGACCGCGGTCACCTCGGCACCTGCCAGCATTCGGTCAAAGGCCAGTTTCACGGTTCCGCTGAGTTGGGAGGATACCGACTCGCCGCTCACTGTCGATTTGACACGTACTTCCCCCCAACAGGCGACGGCTCGCTGGTAGGCAGGGCCATGTTGAGGATCATTCAGAATGATCTCTGCCTCACCATACGGCCCCAGTCCCGTATGCAGATCGACGATCACCACGCGTGCCGCGCCGGCCAGATGCCGGGCGGCAATCTCATGCAATGTCCGATTGGACCAGGTCGCAAAATGCCCGCCGAAAAACAATCCGTCAGGATGCGCGTACTGCCCCTGCGTGACAACCCGCTGCAGTTTTTCTTTGCCGAAGGCGTAGCGAAACCACAGCAGCCTGAACGCGGCCCAGGTATTTGCCGGGGCGGAAATTGACCCTGGAGCGACCAGTTTCGCGAGTTTCTCGTATTCATGGTTGATTGGATAGGGCTGGTCATGGTCGACGAAGTTCCGGTTCAGGTCAACGTTGTTTTCGTTGGTCCTTCTGAGAAAAGCGAACCCGTAGGGGTTGAGAGCGTGAATCATGACCAGACGCACTCCGGAGCCCATGTATTCGGCCAGCGCATCAGACAAAAGACCGGACTGGATGCCGGACCCGGCGAAGCCTTCAACGCCATGGGTCCCGGATATCAGCACCAGCACATTGTCCGCATCCGCCTGGCCAAGCGCAGCAACGTCGGTAAACAGCCCGGCCCCGCCAACGCCGGAGCAAGCGTTCTCATAACTGTCGATCTCAGCCCCTGCAACCCGTGCTGCGTTGAGAAATTTCTGCCGTGCCTGTTGATAATTCACCGAAAAGAATTGACTGGGTTTCATAATATTTCACGCATACTCTCTGCGCCTTCTCCCTGCTTGATGCTTCGGCAACTTTTTGCGTTCGCCCGCCAAGAGCCTGTTTAACAGCATACGCCATAGTGCGTGTTGAAGACAAAAAAAACCGGGAGAATCAGATACTGCATGCTTCAATCCCGGTCTTATGCCCCGACTCTTGACTTGTTGTAGAACTTACATGCTGTCAATGATCTGCGAGACTTCTCGGACCAGTTCCGCGCAAGGTGTGACAACGACCTCCCTGCCGGAAATACTTGCCTTGTAACGCTGTACGTCCTGGTTGTGCATGTACGCATCGCGAAACTTTTCATTCAGCTTCTGGATTTTAATCGGGTCCAGGCCTTTCTTTTTTGCTGCAGCGACAAAACTTTGCACTTCACCGCCCTCGATCACGGCAACGCCGAACTTTTTCGGCGGCTTGCCGATGAACACGTATGCCTGGTTGTCAGCAGTCACCACCTCTAAATGGTCAGACACCTGGTCCATAAGCGTCGTTAGCGGTTCCTCCACGCCGCGTAACTGCTCTGCGGCAGGACTGTCCAGCCCCATCTCCGGATAATCCAATTTTTTGCTGAAAAAACCCATAAAACCTCCTTCCTGCAGATGCGGGGCAAGCTAATGGGCTCACTTTATCAAGAAACCGGAGTATTTCAACTCATCGGCCGTAAGCCTTATCTTCACGGGGCCGCATTTGCTGGCAGGCTGTCAAAATACGCTTGACCATCCTTATCCCAGACCAGGCCACGATAGCCGAAAGAGAAGCCTTTCACGCCGTCACTGACCTTGAACTGTTTATTGAAGGTGAACATGTCTTCGGTCGTAGTCAACAGAGCGGGGATTTCGATGGTTTCGAGAACCAGCCGGTCAGCATCCAGAAGGAAAAGGTAGACACGCAGGGATCTGACCCGGTTATACACCAACTGGTAATGCTGGCTGAGCTCCCCCTGGCCGGCAAGATCGACGATGTCGCCGTCGGCCTGATACTGGTAGTTGATCGTCATGTCAAAGGTCTGCCAGATGCCTGATACGTTTTCGCCGTCCTGAAGTTGTGCGATCGGCGCGGCAGTCACCTGTTTACCTATATAAAGTTCGGCGGTCGGAACGCATCCGGCCATGACGAACAACAGGCTGAGTGACACTACAACATGTATTTTCACCTGTATCATCCTGGACTCTCCTTTATCAATAGGCCTTAATTATAAACGAAAACAGGGGTGCGTTGCCGCACCCCTGTGAAAAAATCTGCTCGCGTACTCAGCCGACGACTTCAGTGCGCGTGAAGACCGACCTGAAGAGCTGGCGCTGGCCTTCGATGTTCTCCCTTGCCCCTTCTTCTCGATCAACGAGGGTGATGATGCCGAGGACGTCCAGCCCCTCCTGCTGCGCCCGCTCCACCGCCTTCATCGAGGATCCTCCGGTCGTGGTGACGTCTTCAACGATGACGACGCGCGACCCCGGCGGCAGGTTTTTGCGACCTTCAAGCCATTGGCCCGTACCGTGGCCCTTCGGTTCCTTGCGAATGATAAAGGCGTGCACAGGTGTGCCCTGGAGGTTCGCCGCGATCGAAGTTGCCGTGGCGATCGGATCGGCACCCATGGTCAACCCGCCGACGCCATGCACCGGACCGTCAAAGGTTTTGACGATCTCCCAGAAAGCCTTGCCCACCAGAAGACCGCCCTGCGCATGCAGCGCCGTCTGTTTGCCGTCAAAATAGAAGTTGCTCTTGCGACCGGAAGCAAGAGTGACCTCGCGTTCCTCGTAAGACAGCTCGCGAACAATC
>JBFLJZ010000375.1:0-3696 GCA_040882925.1 Desulfuromonadales bacterium | reverse complement strand
TTTCACCAGAACAGCCCACGCAACTACCTGGCCTATATCACCGGGCCGAGCCGCACCGCGGATATCGAACGGGTGCTGACGATCGGCGTCCATGGCCCGAAGCAGCTGCATATCCTGCTCTTCTCCGGCCTCTCCGATAATCCGTTGGAAATGTAGTGGGTCTCACCTGACCGCTAAGGGATGACATTATGAGTAAAGTTCGCGCCAAGGAATATCAGGTCCGTATCGATCACGCTCTGGCGACGCCGAAGTTGCAGGATGCCCTGCACAAATTCGGCGATGCCTTTCTGCTCGCCCGCGAAAAAGCATTCAGCCATTATGATTTCGAGGCTCTCCGCCAGGAGATCGCCGACTGCAAGGATGAGGTGGCCGCGCATCGACAGCAGTATCTTGACCAGTTCATCACGAATGCCGAAGCGGCTGGTGCGATAGTTTATTTAGCCAAAACTGCCGCTGATGCCAATCAGTATATTGCTGACCTGGCCCGTACAAAAGGGGTCAAGCTGGTGACCAAGAGCAAGAGCATGGCGAGTGAGGAGACGCATCTCAACCAGGCCCTGGAGAGCGCGGGTGTCAGGGCGCTTGAGACCGATCTTGGTGAATGGATTATTCAACTCGCCGGTCAACGCCCCAGTCACATGGTGATGCCAGCGATCCACATGTTCAAAGAAGAGGTCGCTGAACTGTTCAGCAAGGAGACCGGTAGCGAGGAACCCGCTGAAATTGAGCATCTGGTACAGGTCGCTCGCGAGCAGTTGCGCCAGGGCTACCTCGATGCAGACATGGGGATTACCGGGGCCAACATCGCAGTGGCTGAAACCGGTGGTATCGCCCTGGTCACCAACGAAGGCAATGCGAGGCTAGTATCGACCCTGCCGAAGATTCACGTCGCCCTGCTTGGCATAGAAAAGATCGTGCCGACCCTCGAGGATGCGGCGACGATCATCCGCACCCTGCCGAAGAACGCAACAGGTCAACTGTTGACCTCGTATATCACCTGGATCCGCGGTGCGGTCCCCTGCGGTGACGATGACAAAGAGCTGCACCTGGTGCTGCTAGACAATGGCCGCAGCGCACTGGCCGAGTCGCCGCAATGTCGTGATGCTTTACGTTGCATCAAGTGCGGTGCCTGTGCGAACGTCTGCCCGGTCTACCAGACCGTCGGCGGCCATGTGTTTGGTCATGTCTACATCGGTGCGATCGGTATCATTCTGACCGCTTTCTTCCACGGCCTGGACAAGGCTGCCGAGATTGTTCGCGCCTGCATCGGCTGCCGTGCGTGCGTCACGGTCTGCCCCTCGAATATTGATCTCGAAAACATTATTCTCAGTTTGCGTGAGACCATCGGCCACGAAGAAGGCATCGGGGTTGGCAAGTCGATCGTCTTCCGAAAGGTGATGCGTAACCGCAAGCTCTTCCACAGCCTGATCCGCGCGGCCTCCCTGCTGCAGAAACCGGTCACCGGCGGCAATCGTACGATTCGTCATCTGCCATTGTTCTTCTCTTCACTGACCGAGTGGCGCACATTGCCGGCCATTGCCGAAAAATCGCTGCGCGACCAGTGGTCGAAGATTCCGCAGAAGATCGAAAAGCCGCGATACAAGGTCGCGCTCTTCGGCGGCTGCGCTAATGATTTCCTCTATCCGGAGCTCGGCATCGACCTGATCAAGGTGATGAATAAACTGGATGTCGAGGTCTCTTATCCCCTCGATCAGAACTGCTGTGGCGTGCCGGCTCTTTACTCCGGAGACAAGGAAACCGCCGTTGCGCTGGCCGAGCAGAATATCACCGCGATGCTCAAGGATGATCCTGATTTCGTCCTTACCACCTGCCCGACCTGCACCATGGCGCTGCAGCGGGATTTTGTCGAATTCCTCAAGGACAACCCTGTCTGGGCCGCCAAGGCAGAGCACCTGGCCGAAATCACCGTCGATGCGGCCGGCTTCATCGTCAACCAGCTTGGTGCCGCCGAGGTTTTCAAGGGGCTCTCTGCTGCCGAGAAGGTCACCTATCATGACTCCTGCCATCTCAAACGTGGCGCCGGAGTTTGGAAAGAGCCGCGTGAGTTGCTGACGACCTCCGGACGGGAACTGGTCGAGATGGAACATGCTGACCGCTGTTGTGGCTTTGGAGGTTCCTATTCGCTGACCAGCCACCCCGACATTTCCAAGCAGATCCTGGGTGACAAGGTCAAGGATATTGAAAAGAGCGGTGCGGCCTGCGTTGCCATGGATTGCCCTGGCTGCATGATGCAGTTGCGCGGTGGACTTGAGAAGCAAGAGATTGATGTGCGGGCGATGCACACGATTCAGCTGTTGGCTGAATCTTTGGAGTAGCCTGAACTCTTTCCTTTACACTCTTTTTGAGAAGATAGCAGGCTGCTGACAAAGTTCAGGATTGTGTAAGTGGTTTCAAATGGATATACGACAACAGATCTTTAATCTGCTGTCGTTTGTCTTTTGAAAGGCTAAAAGCAGAACCGGCGGTTAGCGCACCGCCAGACGCCATACTTTTACCCGGCGGCAAAAGTATGCAAAAACGCCTTCTACTGGCTGAGGGCATATATGTTTTCCACATGTCTGTGGAATTAACAGGTTGCGGGGGTCGGAGAAACCGGCCTGTTTCAGGGGGCCTCCCGTCAGGGGTTTTTAGAGGAAGGTGACGTAATGAGCTGTGTGCCCAGTGAACCACTGTGGGAGAGGTTCAAAAGGGCCTCGTCAACTACGGGGGAAGTGTAGGCATCAAAAGTCTGGTTGCCAGAAAATGGCCCGTAAAAGCTTTCTAGCACAACATGCCAAGCGCAGCGCCAATGTAGAGATCAAGGACATAGGTAACCTATGTCTATAAACCGAACACACAAGCTTTCTTTTGCGTCATTTTCTTTGTCGCTACAAAGAAAATGACGTTGCTGTCGGGCAACCCTGACGGTTTTAGTTTTATCCCTTGATTGCAAAAGTACCCCTATTTGCTCAATTCCTCAGTGATCTCTTCCATGAGGCACTTGACGTTAATCGATGTCTCTATAGCGACCGGGCTGGAGATCATGTCCATGATCCTGGCTGGGTCTTTGATCATGATTTTACAGCCTCCGGAATGAAGTTCGTAGATGATGATATTGCACGGCATTAACAAGCCGATGTTCGGATCGGCGTTAAAAAGTTGTTGTGCGAACTCCGGATTGCAGGCGCCGATAATAATATAGCGCCCGAACTTGTCGTGGTCGGAACGGCCCACAATCTCATGCAGGTTGAGCCGCGTGTAAATTTGAAAGCCCTTCTCCTGCAGTCGTTGTTCTACCTGGTCAATCGTCTCCTCAAACCTGGTGGCAACTTCACAACCGAAGCCATAGTTGCAATCAGTGGACATTCGAACCTCCCTTGTGTTTCACTTAAAGCGTTCTCGATAGTAACTTGCAAGGACACATTATCGCTCAAAAATTACCAGCAAGCCAGTCTATTCGCACTCATAATGGGTGGATTAATATCAAGGCTGCTATCTCCTTGGCCGCATATGCTGAATATGGCACAATACGAATAATAACTTGTTGCACCGAACAGGATCTGCGGGATGTCCAACTTTAACGAAAATTTAAGCGAGGCTTTTGTTGAGCTGCCTGCGGTGGCCTTACGGCGTATGTGCAAACTGGTGCGCCTGCTCGATCGCCTCAGTCGTCATCCTGGCTATCGTTCCCTGGTT
>JBFLJZ010000093.1:0-19682 GCA_040882925.1 Desulfuromonadales bacterium | reverse complement strand
TCGGCGACCGCGCAGCGGGATGGCGATGTCGAGAAGATTTCCGAAACCGTCAGCGAGCCCTTGCCGAGGAACGGATCGTCCTTCAGGCGCAGGTGCAGCCCCTCCAGTTCAGTCAGGATCGGTGCCATCTTGAAGATCGCATTGTCGCCCCGCTCCGGCGCCGAACCGTGTGCACTGACGCCGTCAACCTCGACCAGAATCTCCATCCGCCCCCGCTGCCCGCGGTAGACTCCGAGCGAGGTCGGCTCGGTGGAGACGACAAACTCCGGTCGGATCTTGCTCTCTTCGATGATGTACTGCCAGCAGAGCCCGTCGCAGTCCTCTTCCTGCACGGTGCCGGTCACCAGCAGGGTATAGTCGTTCTCCAGGCCGAGGTCCTTGATGATTTTGCCGGCGTAGACCATCGAGGCCATGCCGCCCTCCTGGTCGCTGCCGCCGCGGCCGTAGATCACCTCGTCATTCTCGTACCCGGTATAGGGATCATGTTCCCAGTTGTCGCGGTTGCCGATACCGACGGTGTCGATGTGGGCATCCATGGCGATCAGGTGCTTGCCGCTGCCGATATAGCCCAGCACGTTACCCATCGGGTCGATCTCGACCCTGTCGAAGCCGACCGCTTCCATCTCCTGCCTGATCCGCTGAATAACCTTTTCCTCGTCGCAGCTCTCGCTGGGGATGGCGATCATGTCGCGGAGAAAGGCGCTGATCTGCGGCCGGTAAAATTCTGCTTTTTCGACAATCTTTGCAAAATCAAGCGACATGCGAATCTCCATTCTATCTGTTGTAATGACACTGCAGGGGTTAATCAGTTATTGACTGGGCCACCGGACATGTGCTGCAGGCGGCTCAGGCTGCTTTGCCAGTTGGCACGAATCATCGATTGGCTGCGCACGACATCGCCGGAACGCAGGGCTTCGACGATCTGGCGATGTTCATCGACCGAATCGGTCGCCAGGGAAGAGCCCTCGAAATAAGTCACTTCCACCCGGCGATAGCGGATTTTCAACTCTTGCAAAATATTGATCAGGAAAGGGTTGTTGGTGCGGTGGATATAGACGTCATGGAATTGCGCGTCCGCCCGTGAAGCGCCGACCGGATCACTCTCCGCGAGGGCCTTTTCCAGAAGCGTATTCGCCGTTTCCATTTTATTGAAATCAGCTTCTGTCATGTTGCCGGAGGCTTCGTCGATCGCCAGTGCCTCCAAGGTCCAGATGATCGGATAGATCATCTCCGGCTCTTCAATCGAGATATCGGTCACCCGCGTCCAGCGATTGGCTGACGACTCGACGAGGCCCTTGTCTTCCAGGCGGCGCAAAGCCTCACGCACCGGGGTCCGGCTGACCCCCATTTTTTCGGCCAGCTCCTTGTCGAGCAGTTTTTCCCCCGGGCGCAGCTCGCCCTCCATGATCCACATGAGCAAAGTACTGTAGACCTCTTCCCTCATGCTGAAACGACTGATCGGCTTGATCCGTTTCGGGATGGGCATAGCGGGAAATCCCTTGATCTGGAGAAAAAACGGCACGTGGGACATTGGATGTAATATATCAGTTGTCGGGGGAAGTCAAGGACGTGCCGTTTTCAAGACATGTTTCTGTCAATATTTGTCGGTTTTGTGACACGACACTGGCGCGGAGAATCGAGGGCCAGCGGTGACTCTATTCAGACCGGGCAGCAAGCTGATTGATCTGAATCGATCTCAGGCAATCAAGGCAGCTCTTCCGGCAGCCTGACCTTTTCCCCGTCGACATCCGGTCCGAGCCCACCGGAGGCGAGCTGGTCGAGAAAATCCTGCCGAGAGATATTCCGGGCGCCCATACTCTGCAGATGCGGGTTGGTGACCTGGCAATCCAACAGGACAAAGCCCTTTCGCTCCAGGTAGCGCGCCAGATGCGCGAGGATCACTTTCGAGGCGTTCGACCGGCGATGGAACATCGACTCACCGAAGAAGAATCTCCCCAGTGCCACGCCGTAAAGACCGCCGACCAGCTCGTCACCCTCCCAGGCCTCCACGGAGTGGGCAAAGCCGAGTTCATGCAACTCACGGTAGGCCTGCTGCATTTCGCTAATCAGCCAGGTTGCTTCGCCATTGTGCACGCGCAGATCGGCGCAGGCGCTGACGACCCGGACAAAGGCCCGGTTGCAGGTCAGGAGAAAACGCTGCTGCCTGATCAGCCTGGCGAGCCGGCGCGACACGTAAACGTCCTGCGGGAAAAGCACGCAGCGGGGGTCGGGTGACCACCAGAGGATCGGTTGCGTCTCGCCATACCAGGGAAAGATGCCGTTGCGGTAGGCGAGGAGCAGGCGTTCGGGCGACAGGTCGCCGCCAACCGCCAGCAACCCTTCAGGTGTCGCCCAACGCGGGTCGGGGAAAACCAGTTCTTCGGTGAGACGGTAGACAGGCATTTGACTACAGCGGTCGGGGGCTGGGGGCTGGCAAAGCCATACTCGCATGACTCACTGGATTTCAGCCCGATCGGCTGGCGACTAGGAAAATTTGAAGTCGAGTTTTCCGGACTTGCAGCCGATCCGGACCTCGCCGCCGCCGGTCAGGCAGCCGAACAGGATTTCATCGGCCAGCAGGTTGCCGATTTCACTCTCGATCAGCCGCCCCAGCGGGCGGGCGCCGAACACCGGGTCATAACCTCGGCGAGCCAGGTCGCGCCGGGCGCCCTCGGTCAGGGTCAGGGTCACCTTGCGCTCCGCCAGTGACGTCTGCAGCTGGCGGATGAATTTGTCGACCACGCGGGTCATGACATCCTCATCGAGAGACTGGAAGGCGATAATCGCGTCGAGCCGATTACGGAATTCCGGCGAGAAGGTCTTTTCCACCGCCTGGCGCGCTTCTCCGGGCAGACGGCCGCCGAAACCGATCGGTGCGCTGCTCATCTCCCGGGCGCCGACATTGCTGGTCATGATCAGGATCACATTATGAAAATCGGCCTGGCGGCCATTATTGTCAGTCAGGCTGCCATGGTCCATGACCTGCAGGAGAATGTTGAAGATGTCCTGGTGGGCCTTTTCGATTTCGTCGAGCAGGAGCACCGCATAAGGGTTGCGGATCACCGCATCGGTGAGCAGACCGCCCTGTTCGAAACCGACATAGCCGGGAGGTGAACCGATCAGGCGGGACACAGCATGCTTCTCCATGTATTCGCTCATATCAAACCGCAGGAACTCCACGCCCATCTGCGCGGCAAGCTGCTTGGCAACCTCGGTCTTGCCGACCCCGGTCGGCCCGGTAAAGAGGAACGAGCCGGTCGGTTTCTCCGGCTGGCCCAACCCGGCACGGGCCCGGCGAATCGCCTGGCAGAGCTGCTCGAGCGCCTTGTCCTGGCCATAAACCTGACGTTTCAGGGCGTTATCGAGCCCCTTCAGCTTGCGCCGGTCGGTCTGCGCCAGTTTGCGCGCCGGGATACGGGCCATGCTGGCGATCACCCCCTCGACATCCGCTACACCGATGGTCGGCCGTTTGCGTGGATAGAGTCGCAACCGGGCACCGGCCTCATCGATCACATCGATCGCCTTGTCCGGCAGGCGGCGGAAATTAACATGGCGTGCCGAGAGGCTGGCGGCAGCTTCGAGCGCCGCAGGAGTATATTTCACGCCATGGTGTTCTTCGTAATAGGCTTTAAGCCCTTCAAGGATCTGCACGGTTTCGTCGACGCTCGGCTCCATGACGTCGATCTTCTGGAAGCGCCTCGACAGGGCACGGTCCTTTTCAAAGAGATTTTTGTATTCCTCGTAAGTCGTCGAGCCGATGCAGCGCAGTTCTCCGGTACCGAGCACCGGCTTGAGGATATTGGCGGCATCGAGTGAGCTGCCGCTGGTCGCCCCGGCACCGACAATCGTGTGAATCTCGTCGATACAGAGAATCGCCCGGGGCCGTTTTGCAAGGGCCTGCACCACGGCCTTGAGGCGTTCTTCGAAATCGCCGCGATATTTGGTCCCGGCCAACAACGCCCCCATATCCAGGGCGAAGAGTTCTGCATCCTGCAGCAGCTTAGGCACATCATGGCCGAGGATACGCAGGGCCAGGCCTTCGGCGATAGCGGTCTTGCCGACGCCGGGTTCGCCGACCAGCACCGGGTTGTTCTTGCGGCGGCGGCAGAGGATCTGAATGGTCCGCTCCAGCTCGGCCTGCCGGCCGACCAGCGGATCGATCTTGCCGTGGGCTGCCCGCTCGAGGAGATTGATGGTAAAGGCTTCGAGGGGGTTGACTTTCTTGGTCTTCTTGTCTCCCGGCGCCGGCCTGGTCTGTTCGCCTGGCTCCGGCTGTGCGGAGACATCATCCTGCATCGGCACCCTGGTGATGCCGTGGGAGACGTAATTCAGCACATCGAGCCTGGACAACCCTTCGTTCTGCAAAATCTGCGCGGCCAGGCAGTCTTCCTGCTCCATGATGGCGGCGAGGATGTCGCCGATGCCGATCTCTTCACGACCGGAAGACTGCATGTGCGTCACCGTCCGCTGCAGCACATTCTGCAGGCCGACCGTCTGTTCCGGCATGTCTCCTTCGAGTTGCTCGAGAGATTCGAGGTGCTGCTCGAAAAAAAGCTCCAGGTCGGCGCGCAAGGTCTCCACGTCACCGCCACAGGCCTTGAGAATCTCGCGTCCCTGTTCATCGAACAGCATGGCATAAAGCACATGTTCCGTGGTCAGGAACTCGTGATGCCGCCGCTGCGCCTCTCTTACGGCGAGGGAAAAGGTTATTTGCACTTCCTGGTTAAACATTGGTTGTCCATCACTTTCTCAATACTGTGAAGATTGCCTACGGAAAATAATCCTCGCCACTTATTCCCCGCCAATTGCAGCAGGGCTCAAACCGGTTCCAGCGAGCAACGCAACGGGAAACCTTCCCTGCGCGCCATATCGTGCACCTTGCTCACCTTGGTTTCGGCAATTTCGTACGGGAACGCGCCACAGACCCCGGCTCCCTTGAAGTGGATGTGGAGCATGATCCGGTTCGCCTCGGTCGGCGATTTATGAAAAACGGCCACCAGTGCTTCGACGACAAACTCCATCGTCGTGTAATCGTCGTTATGCATCAGGACCGTGTACATTGGCGGCTGCCTGGTCCTGGTGCGCCGTTTTACGTCAGAACGGGTCTGGTTGCCGGTCGTCGGTTTTGCCATTTCCCAGTCCACTGCGAAAGTCGGTCTTCGGTGTCCAGATTCAAGCGACATATTAACACAAAAGATGACGCACTGTCATCGGCACTTGTCCCCGGTTTGACAGGGCACAAATATTCACTAGAATGTTAAGAAAGTTTTATATTGATTGTTTGCTACCTCCTTTCCCTCCGGTCCGGTTTATTTGCTCGCAGGCATGTTTTTAATGGGGGCTCCATGGACGCATTTGACCCGGAAAAACGACCCGCGCTGTGGCTGTCTTGTGCGCTCTTGGCAGGGGCCATGGCAACGGCCGCGGTCGTTCTACTGGTCAACAACCTCTACGACCTGTCACTGCCCGTGCATCAGAGCTGGCTGCCGGTCTTGGCGGGCGGCATTGCCGGCTTCCTCGCCGGTCGAATGGCATTGCGCCTGCGCGGTACGTCCCGGCGTCTCGAAGAGAGCGAAAAACGCTTGCGGGAATTTTACCGGAACACTCCCGCCCTGCTGCATTCGCTCGACAACCGGGGGCGCATCCTGCAAGTCAGTCAGGCCTGGCTTGCCCTGCTCGGCTATGATCGAGAGGAAGTCATCGGCAAGGATTTTTTTGCCTTCGTCGTCAGCGAGCATCTCGAGCAGATCCGCGGCGAACATTTTCACAAGCTCGACGAACTCGGGCAGATCAGGGATGTCACCTATTACCTGGTCAACGCAAACGAGGATATTATCGAAGTTGCGATTAGCGAAGTCGCCCGGCGAGATGCGGAAGGCCGCATCACCGAAAGCTTCGCCGTTTTGAGTGACCTGACCACCCATCGCGCCACCGAAGAGCGCATCGAGCGCCTGGCTTATTTTGACACCCTCACCGGGCTGCCGAACCGCTCCCTGATGAACGACCGCATTGTCCAGGCGGTCGCCCAGGCGCGTCGCGAAAAACGCCAGGTGGGCATATTTTTTCTCGACCTGGACCGCTTCAAGCTGATCAATGATACGCAGGGCCATGCAGTCGGTGACCTGGTCCTGCGCTCCGTCGCGCAACGCCTGAAGAAGTTCATCCGCAGTGGCGACACTTTTGCCCGCCTGGGAGGAGATGAATTCGTCATTATCCAGGCCGACCCGAACCACGATCCGAACTTCACAATCATGGGGAAACGGATCATCGACACTCTCGCCCAACCTTTTCAGGTCGGCAACCGCGAGCTTTTCACCACTGTCAGTGTTGGCGTCGCAATCTATCCGATCGACGGCGACGACCCGGAAACACTGCTGCAGAGCGCCGACACGGCCATGTATGTCGCCAAAAGCCGTGGCCGCAACAACATGCAGTTCTTTTCGACCGAGATGAACGCCGCTGCGATGGCCAAGACCAAACTGGAAAACAAGTTGCGCGAGGCACTCAGCCACGGTGAACTGCAACAGCACTACCAGGCCCAGGTCAACCTCGTAACCGGCCGGGTTACCGGTGTCGAAGCACTGCTTCGCTGGTACGACAGCGACGGCGCCCTGACCCCATCAGGGCAGATTATCGAGATCGCCGATGAGAGCGGCCTGGCCTTCCCGCTCGGCGAGTGGGTGCTGAAAACCGCCTGTCACCAGGCAAAAGCCTGGCAGGAACAGGGCTTACCGCCGTTACGCATGTCCGTGAACCTGTCCGGACACCATATTCGCCAGCCGAATTTCATTGAGTACCTCGAGTCGATCCTCAATCAAACCGGCATCAAGCCAAACACCCTGGAGATCGAACTTGCCGAGAACTCGGTCATGGGAAGTATCAGTGACAGCATCATGGCCTTGACCGATCTGAAGGTTCGCGGCATCAATCTGTCGATTGATGATTTCGGCACAGGCTGTTCTTCGCTGCTGTACCTGAAACACTTCCCGATACACCGGGTCAAAATTGCCCAGGAGTTCATTCGCGACATTATCCACAACCCGGATTACGCCGCGATCACCGAAGCGATTATTGTCATGGCCAACAGTCTGCAACTGTCGGTCACGGCGGTTGGCGTAGAAGATCCCGTGCAACTGAAATTTTTACGCGAAAGGGGTTGTGCCGAGGGACAGGGGCTGTTGTTCGGTGCGGCGCTGAACGCCGAGCAAATGACCGAATTCCTCCAGCAATCGAACTGTCAACTGGAAAGATTCGTCACCAGCGGCAACCAGAAGGAATTCGATTTCGAAGGGCCTTCCACAGAGATTCATTAGCCCGCTCTTCCAGCACAGTAATTGCAGCCTAATTTAACGTGATCTGCTCTCCGGCAGCAAAAGCGTCCGCCATCTTTGGTTCACCAAGCAGTGCCAGGACCGCCGATGCCAGCCTCTTCGGGCGATGGTCGAGTCCGCAATCCTTGAGAGCCGCCCCCAGGCCCCGGTAGATCGTGTCGAAGAGATTCTTCTGAAACAGGTTCATCTCGATAGTCGGCTGACCATCGAGAGGCACCATCGCAATGGCCTCGCGACAGGCGGAAGGGTTCGTCGAGGTGATGGCACGGCAGGCCAGCGGCCGGACATTATGAATCGTGCACAGCCCTTCCTGGTCAAGAAAAGCGCATGTTGCACGCAGGAACAACCGCTCCTCGTCATCGAGCCAACGGGTTGCGACCAACAATTCGTGCAATCGAGCGCGCACGTCCTCCAGCTCTTTGTCCGTCAAGGATCGCGCCAGATACCAGGCGATCGCTATCGCCTCCGGAAACAGCACCGAGACATTCAGGACACAGCATGCACCGCAGCCCGGGCCGCATGCGACCCTGGACATCTCGGACACTTCACCAAAGCGGAGCAGATCCCGTTCGGTTGCAACGGTCAGCAGGTGCATGCTGCCGGATATCTGCGCCATTTTCCTGCCGGAGCAGACCAGCGTCCTGGACACCCTGCGAACCTGTTGAGCATATGCGCTAAAATCAAACCGCTCCTGCATGATTGACTCCCAGTGCGAGTTGGTCCAGGCGACTGTAAATATACCTGACAATTGACCGGCTGTCACATCACCGCAGTTGGTGACAGGTGCGGCAAAATGTAATAGAGTGAAGCGACAGAGAAGACAACATGCCATTGAGATGACAGTTTTAACCGAGAAAGCTTAAGGAGAGAAGCATGTGGCGGATTGCTGTGCTTGTCATTGTCGTGCTGGTTTTGTCCATGCCGGTCCATGCCAAGCCAGAACACGACAAACAAGACAAAACATCCGGGCAAGCGGCTGTTGAACAGACCGCCCTGAACAAAAGAGAAACATTCAGCCCGGCAGAACGCAACATGATACGCGCTCAACTGGTCGGGGAGCACCACACACCGACGAAAGCACAGAACCTGCCACCCGGGCTGCTGCAGAAAACTGCCCGCGGCAAACCTCTGCCACCGGGATGGCAGAAAAAGGTAGAACCGGGCCATAGCCTTGATTACCGCGTCTACCGCCAGGGGAAGAGCTTGCCGGAAGATCTGCTGAAGCGCCTGCCACCGCCACCGGTCGGGGCGGAAATTCTCCAGGTTGAAGGAAAAATTATCCTTTTGCAGGCAACGACCCGCATGATTCTCGATGTTTTCGACCTAGCACCGGCGCGTTGAATATGGACGGCTTTGATGTGCAGCATGATACTCATACGCCCCTGATCGGTTATCTCCTCTGGCTGTTCGGCTTTACCGGTGCGCACCGCTTCTACTATGGCCGGCCGGTCTCCGGAACAATTTACTTTTTTACCCTCGGGCTTTTTCTGATTGGCTGGCTGGTCGACCTTTTCCTGATTCCCGGCATGGACCGCGACGCCGACCTGCGCTTCACTGCAGGACCGCTCGACTACAATGTCGCCTGGATCCTGCTGACTTTCCTCGGCCTGTTCGGCGTACATCGCATGTACATGGGCAAGTGGCCGACCGGCATCCTTTACCTGCTAACCGGCGGCCTGTTCGGCGTTGGCTACATTTATGATTACTGGACGCTCAATGACCAGTTGTCAGAACTCAATTAACCAGCTGATTACGGAGTCGACAATGATTACGCATGTGGTCTTTTTCAAATTCAAGCCGGAGACGTCACCGGCTGACGTTCAACGTCTTGCCGACGGCCTGGGCGGTTTGCCGGAACAGGTCGAGGAGATTCGCGAATTCCGCTTCGGTGCCGATGTTATGCACTCCGAAAGGTCTTACGACTTCTGCCTGGTCTCCAGTTTCGACGACCTTGACGCCCTGCAACGCTACCAGGTCCATGCCGAGCACCAGAAAGTCCTAGCCCACGTCAAGGCGATATCTTCGAGCGTCGTTGCCGTCGATTTCATCGGCTGAATCGAGCGCATGACGGCAACAAACCGCGAAGGCGTCATCAAGTTTCAACTCGACTTTGTCAAAGGTCCGGCTCCGGCTGAAGACGTCCTGGTCGAGTTGAACGCATGGCGTGCCGTTTTCAGGCGCAAAGGCCTGCTTGGCCAGGACCCGGAACGCTACGGGGGTTACGCTTTCGGCAACCTGAGCCGACGGCTGCCAGGTCAGGACGATGGCGCATTCGTCATCAGCGGCACCCAGACCGGCCACCTGCCTGCGCTGCGACCGCGGGAATACGCAACCGTTCTCGGCTGTGACCCGGCGACCAATCACCTGCGGGCCTGCGGACAGATTAAACCTTCCTCGGAAGCCCTTTCGCACGGGATTCTCTACCAGAGCAGACCTGAGATTCTCTGGGTCATGCACCTGCACAGCCCGGAGATCTTTGCCCATCGGACGACACTCAATTTACCCTGCACCAGTCCCGAAGCGGACTATAACACTCCGGACATGGCCGCCGAGATCCTCAAGCTGGTCCAAAAACACGCTTGCAGTAAACCCGGCTTACTGGTCATGAGCGGTCACCAGGATGGCATTCTTGCCTACGGTCCTACGGCAGATTCAACCGGTAACCTGGTCCTCGAATATCTCGGCGCGACTAGTAAATAAGCTGATATCACTCGGGAAACCTTGATTCGGCAAATGATTAATTTTTTATAACGTTTTTGCTTGCATTCCGGAATCAACCTCTGGCATCATGTTCTCCCCCAAGATTAAAAACAAATAATGGAGCTGAACATGACCCTGCAAATTCGCTATGAATGCCCGGAATGCCGTCAGATCCTATCCCTCGATTTTCAGGACTTTGCCCCGGGCAAACGACAGATCTGCACAAACTGCCAGACCCCGGGCCGAATCACCAAGACTGGTCTGAAACATTTCTCCGAGGAAGTCCGCCAGTACTGCCAGGCCTGACACCACCTGCGGCTCGTTAACAACCGACAAGACAGGGAAGCCTGAAGTACGGCCAATGCTGTGAATTATCCTGTCACACCCCTCTTGCAGGCTCTCAGCGGGACTGCTATCTTTGCATGTCACGTAAATCTTCTCACCGGAGTCTGCCATGACCGCTTCAGCTGACCTGATCTGGCTCGCCATTGGACTGATCACGGGTTTTATCCTGGGATTCCTGCCGGCCATTTTACTGGCCAAAAGCCGCATTGAAGCAGCCCGCCAGGCAGGCCGCCAGGAACCAGCGACGGAACTGGCAATCCTGGAAGAGCGCCTTGCCAGCAAGGATGCGCGCCTGCAGCAATTGGACGTGGAAAGCAAAGAAAAGGCCGCCAAACTAGATGAGCTGGCCCAGTTGTGCACCGGGCTGGAACGTGACAAGTCGCGTCTGGCCGCGGAGCTTCAGGAACAGGCGAAAAGTGCCGACGAAAAATTGCAGGTTCTCAATGACGCCAAAAAGGAACTGCAGACCCAGTTTGAAAACCTGGCCAACCAGATCTTCGAGTCCAAGACAAAATCTTTCGCCGAGCAGAGCCGAGCCAATCTCGACACGATCCTGACCCCTTTCAAAGAGAAAATCATCGAATTCGAGAAACAGGTCAGCGAGGCTTATACCAACGAGGGCAAGGAACGTCACTCGTTGATCAAGGAGGTCCAGCGGCTTCAGGAATTGAACCAGAAACTCGGTGAGGACGCTGAGAACCTGACCAGGGCCTTGAAGGGCGACACCAAGGCCCAGGGGACCTGGGGGGAAATTATCCTGGAGAGGATCCTCGAGGAGTCTGGCCTCCGCAAGGGGATCGAGTATGACTCACAGGGAGGCTTCAGAGACACTGCAGGCAAACTCCTGAAACCGGACGTGATCGTGCACCTGCCGGAAGGAAAAGACATCGTCATCGACTCCAAGGTGTCGCTGATCGCCTACGAAAAATATGTCCGGGCTGAAGATGACGGGGACCGCGACAAGGCGCTAAGGGAGCACATGATTTCGATCAACACCCATCTCAAGGGACTTGAGGCAAAGAAGTACGACGAACTCCCCGGCGTCAAGAGCCTCGACTTTGTGCTGATGTTCGTTCCGGTGGAAAGCGCCTTCATGCTGGCGATCGAAAAGGACAACGAAATCTTTCGCAAAGCGTTCGACAAGAGCATTATGATTGTCAGTCCATCGACCCTCTTGGTGACCCTGCGGACGATACAGAACATCTGGCGCTATGAGCACCAGAACAAGAACGCTCTCGAGATTGCCGACAGGGCCGGCGCCCTGTATGACAAGTTCGTCGGCTTTATCACGGACCTGGAGCGGGTCGGCGACCAGATTGAGAGTACCCGCAAGGCCTATGACGGGGCCCACAACAAGCTGGTCAGCGGCAAAGGCAACCTTGTATCCAGAGCACAGTCCCTGATCGACCTCGGGGTCAAAAGCCGCAAGCAACTGCCTGCCAATGTCATCCAGGAGGCCGACCCGGACACCCCTCTGGTTGGACACGACGGGGCAAGCCAGGACGATTGAACCGGCCGGATGCGGCGTCACAGCTGGCGGACCGGCTGATAGTAATCCTGATTGAGATAATCTCCGCTGGGCTGCTGCTGTAAAAGAGCATAGATCCGGGTCGCGCGCAAATCCAAACGCAGCATCTCCTCGGCAAGCTGCTGAAAAGTTGACCTGTGCCGATAGAATTTGCGCAGCGTATTGGTCGCCCTGGCCGGGTCGGCGATGATCGGCAAGCTTTTGCGCCTGCGCGCCCTCGCCAGAATTTTTCGTCCGCGCTCCGAACTCCCCAGCAAGCGCAAATAGAGCGGACCGACTTGCAAAAACGCCTGCATTTCAGTGGCTTTGACCTGCAGCAATAGGTACATCAGGATTCTCTGGATGCGCGTCTGGGTCCACTGCCGTGACTTGACCTCTGCTACGAGATCGGCAAAACTGCCTGCCTGCAGTGCGGCAAGGCTGATGCGCCGGTCGATCCCGTCATCAACCAGATAAACGTCCCTGAGCACTTCCGACTCCTGCAGCAAATGGCTTTGCAAGGCGATAAACAGTCGCCCTGCATCGAGATGACGGCCGGCCTGCAGCGCCTCATTCAGAGTCTTGCGACATGCCTCTGGCAGCCAGAAGTCGACACCCTTGTCTGCCGCGATCATCTGGCGAATGCCGGTTGCGCTGGCCACCTGGGACGTCACATCGGTATCGTGATAGCCGGCACCCAGTCGCTTGATGGTGTACGGCACGAGCCGGCTCCCTGAACTGCGCAAGGCCTTGAGGTACTCGATACCGAGGATATTGTTGGGTGAAGCCAGGATATCCGGCGGTGTTTCAGGGAGGAATCCGGCGACCACTGACGAACGGGCGACCGGATAGCTGACACCATCCCGCAGCCGTGCCGCCGTCAGTCTTGCAAGCTCATCCTGCCGCTCTGCCAGCACTGATGCAACTTTGTCCAGTTGGGTAAGATCGCCGGCTTCGCTGCCAAAACAGAGGCTGTCAAGCACACCGAGAGCATTCAGGGACTGCACCGCTCCCATGGCAAAGTGCGGTGCGCTGTTGCAGGCAAACGCGAACGGCAGTTCAAAGACCAGGTCGACACCGGCGGCCAGGGCCATCTCGGTGCGCACCCACTTGTCCACCAGGGCCGGTTCACCACGCTGCAGGAAATGGCCGCTCATGACCGCAACCGATGCATCGGCACCAGTCATTCGCAGGCTTTGCCGAAGGTGATGCAGGTGCCCATTGTGAAACGGATTGTATTCGGTCACCAGCCCGACAGCCCGCATAATTAATCCCTGTCTGAAAAAACCGTACCAGTATGCAAAAAACATACACTGGTAATGTGCTGATTAGACTGGAAAAATTCCATAAGACACTGATTCATAAGGAAAATTTGAAATAATTAACATTAGAATTGTTTGCCATAATGTATAAAAAATATATAATTCTTAAAAAGAAACACGATAAAGCCATCCCTATCGTAAGGTAGGCGCGGAAAGCCACGGGTCCGCCCTCCTCCATAACCACGACCGGACAGCCGGGCCGCCAAAAAATTTTGGTCCCGGCTTATTCTTTTTCCGGGGCGGGAAAGGAGCTTGGTCAAGCAAACCAGGTTAAACCCTTTACAACGGAGGAAAGATATGGATGGGTTTCTTTTCATGGTTATTTTCGCGTTTCTACTCTTCGCTGTGATCCTGCCAGTCGCCGGTTTTGTCATTGGATTTTTCTGTTACTATGTCCTGCCTTATGCTTTTGCTGCAGTGTTGGCCTCCTTGTTGGCACTGCTCGCCGGCGTGAACGTCGTATTCAGCTGGTGGGTCTGGCTGGTCGGACTGCTCTGGGCCGCTTCAGTGCACATCATCAGGATGAAGTTCCGCGCTCTTGGCGAAGACGTCGAACACCACCATGCGGCTCACGCGACCTTGCTCGCCGGGTGGCCGTTACAGCGTCGCAGGAGTCAACTGGCGGAATCCTGATCGCTTCATTTGATGGGGCATTGCTCAGCCGAAGAGCCGGCTCTCCTGCTCCATAACCCGGATGAATGTCGTCCGTTTCGTCAACTCACGCAGTGCCGATGCGCCGACGTAGGTGCAGGTCGAGCGCAGCCCGCCGAGGATGTCCTTGACCGTCTCATCGATCGGACCCCGGTACGGAACTTCAACCGTCTTGCCTTCCGAAGCACGGTAACCCGCGACCATGCCGGCGTGTTTTTTCATTGCCGTGTCAGAGCTCATGCCATAGAAAAGCTTGAAATGCTGGCCATCGCGCTCCACCAGCTGGCCACCGCTCTCATCATGCCCCGCGAACATGCCGCCCAGCATGACAAAATCAGCCCCGCCGCCAAACGCCTTCGCCACATCCCCGGCAGCAGCACAGCCGCCGTCGGAGACGATCCGGCCGCCGAGACCGTGGGCAGCATCGGCGCACTCGATGACGGCAGACAGCTGCGGGTAGCCGACCCCGGTCTTGACCCGGGTGGTACAGACCGATCCCGGTCCGATTCCGACCTTGACGATATCAGCACCCGACAAAAGTAATTGCTCCACCATCTCCCCGGTGACCACATTGCCGGCAATGATGGTCTTGTCAGGATGTGCCTGCCTGACTCTCTCAACGTATTCGGCGAAAGATTCCGCATAACCGTTGGCCACATCGATGCAGATGAACTGTAATTCCGGATGTTGGGCCATGATTTGCGCCAGTTTTTCATAGTCCTCATCCAAGACGCCGATGCTGACCATAATCCGGGCAAAGATATCGTCACTTTTCTGCCGTTCGACAAAGGCACGCCATTCTTCCAAACCATAATGCTTGTGAATCGCACAAAGCATCCGGTGTTCGGCAAGCGCCTCGGCAACCTCGAACGTCCCGACCGTATCCATATTCGCGGCAATAATTGGCACACCGCACCATTGCATCTTGCTGTGCAGGAAGACGAAGGTCCGGTCAAGCTCCACCAGCGCCCGGCTTTTCAGGGTCGAGCGTTTGGGGCGGATCAGCACATCCTTGAAGCCCAGCTTCAGATCAGTTTCAACTCGCATGGTGGTTTATCCTTTCAATGTCAATTCGTGAGATCAAGCTTATACCTTTTTTCAAGACAGCGGTCACTTTGTCACGGCAGAATGACAACCAAGCATCACAATGATAGTTTCAAGGGCTCCGCCAAACAAGTCTCTTGACGATTGACGCTCGTCCTGCAGGCCAGGACTTCTACGCCGCACCCGAGGGCCTGCCTGAGAAGCCGACCGTATGCCGGGTCGATGTGATCGGCCGGGGCAAAGGCTTGCGCCTCGCCGCGCTGCACGAGAAAGAAGATCACCGCCCTCCAGCCATCGCCAACCGACGCTATCAGGTCACGCAAATGCTTCTGACCGCGTGCGGTGACGGCATCGGGGAAACAAGCCACATCCTCGTCGCAGCAGAGTGTGACATTCTTGACTTCGAGCAACACCTTTTCGCCCTGGCCTTCCAGCATGAAATCGATGCGACTGTCGGCATACGGGAACTCCGGCCGCACCATGTAGCCCTGCAAGCCGGCGACCCGGTCATCGCGCAAAGCTTCCTCGACAACCCGGTTGGCGCGGTGAGTGTTGATATCAACCCAGCAGCCGTTGATCTCCACCAGTTCCCATGACCATGCCAGCTTGCGCTGCGGGTTGTCGCTGCGCGACAAAAGGACCTTGTGGCCGGGCACCGCGCACTGCCGCATGCTGCCGGTATTCGGCGTATGTGCCGTCACCAGCGTCCCGTCAGTCAGTGCCACATCCGCCAGGAATCGCTTATAGCGCCTGACCAGTCGTCCTTCAGTCAACGGTTGAGGTAATTGCATTGCATCTCGCAGGTTAAAGTCACCCAGCACAAACAGGGGGCAACAAGCCCCAAAGTCAAAAAATTAATTTGCCACGAAGTCGAAAAGACCCCAAGAAATAATTGTTTTACAAGTTAAAACCCATAGAAATTAAGTTTATCATGTTTTTATAAAAAGCAGTTTCTTTGTGCCTTCGAGTCTTAGTGGCGCACAGGTTCGACCTGTTAAAGTGGCAGCACCAAATTCTATTGCTATCACTATTTGCCTGCAAGTTCAGCAGGGAAAGGATTTGACTCCGTTGCGTCTCTCCCCTAGACTGACGGCGATTCACTCCAAGAGTCCGACATATCGGGTACTTTCACGCCATGACAAGTTATTCACAAACGGTCGAACCATTGCCACCACTGCACCCGGAAGCGGTTCGTATCCTGCCGCTGGGGGGGCTCGGAGAGATCGGCCTGAACATGCTGGTCATCGAGGCCGCTGACGGCCTCCTGATCATCGACTGCGGCCTGATGTTCCCCGAATCCTACATGCTCGGCATCGACCTGGTGATCCCCGATATCAGCGCAATTGCCGAACGTCGGGAAGATATTGTCGGAATCGTTTTGACCCACGGGCACGAGGATCACATCGGCGCCATCCCTTTTCTCGCCGAGAAGCTTGGATTCCCGCCGATCTACGGGTCGCCATTGACACTCGGGCTGCTTGCCAACAAACTCGAGGAACACCAGCTGAAAAGCAAAATTCACTGCCAGAGCGTCAAGGTCCGCGAGCCGCTCACCATCGGACCCTTCGAGGTCGAATTCTTCCGCGCCGCACATTCGATCGTCGACGGCTGCGGCCTCGCGATACGCACCCCTGCCGGGCTGATCGTCCATACCGGGGACTTCAAGCTCGACCCGACACCAGTGGATAATCAGCCCACCGACCTCGGTCGCCTGGCCGCCTACGGTGAACAAGGTGTGCTGCTGTTACTCGCCGATTCCACCAACGTCGAGAACGCCGGGCAGACCCTCTCCGAACGCACGGTCGGCGAAGCCTTCGATGAACTTCTGCCGCAATGCAGCGGCAAAGTCCTGGTGGCGACTTTCTCATCAAACATCCACCGCATCCAGCAGGTCATCAATGCCGCGCAAAAAGTCGACCGCAAGGTGGTCTTATCCGGGCGCAGCATGGTCAGCAACATTGCCATCGCCAGGCAACTCGGCTACCTGCATATCCCTGATGACATGCTCATCGACCTGCGCCGGATGCGCGACCTGCGACCGGACAGGACACTGATCCTGACCACCGGCAGCCAGGGCGAGCCACTCAGCTCGCTGTCGCGCATCGCCATGGATGACCACAAGAAGATCAGCATCGAGCCTGGCGACACGGTGATTCTCTCCTCGAAATTCATCCCCGGCAATGAACGGGCGATCACCCACCTGATCAACCATCTCTACCGCCGCGGCGCGGAGGTCCATTACGAGACAACCAGCGAGATTCATGTCTCCGGACACGCCAGCCAGTGCGAGCTGAAAACTGTTTTGAACCTGGTCAGACCGGAATACTTCGTGCCGGTCCACGGCGAATACCGTCACTTGGTCAAACACGCCCAGCTGGCCCGCAGCCTCGGCTGGAGCGACCAGCGCGCCCTCGTCATCAGCAACGGGAACCCGCTGGTCCTCTCTGCCAATGGACATCAAATAGAAGCGAAGGTGGAAACCGGGCGGGTCTTCATCGACGGCAAAGGCGTTGGCGATGTCGGCGAAATGGAGCTGCGCGACCGGCGCCATCTTGCCAACCACGGCCTGGTCATCGTCTTCTTGGCGCTCAACCAGGACAGCGGCACAATTGTTTCCGGACCGGAGATCATCACGCGCGGGTTCATCCCGGAAGAGGACAGCGAAGTACTGCTTGAGGACGCCAGACAGCTGGTCTGCGAGATGCTGGAAGAACACAGCCGGGAAGCCATCAGCGACTGGGAGGAGCTCCGCGTCGAGGTCCGCAAAACCCTGCGACGCCTGTTCAACAAAACCATCGACCGGCGGCCGTTGATCCTGCCGATCATCATGGAACTATAAATAAGGTGGCACATAGCGCGAGTTTGATTTTTATGTTATTTCCAGTCCCCAACCCCCAACCCCAGCCCCCGGTTTAAAAATGGTGGCGCGTAGCGAGGTTGCTTTTATGTTTTTACCAGTCCCCAGTCCCCAGTTCCCGGCAGCCGCTTCAAAATTGCCAGTCCCCAACTCCCAACCCCCAGCCCCCGGTTTCATATGACTTTCATCGAAGCAATTTTGCTTGGTATCCTGCAGGGTGCCACCGAGTTCCTGCCGGTCTCATCGAGCGGCCACCTGGTCCTTGCCCAACACCTGATCAGCAACTTCGAACAGCCGGGCGTGCTCTTCGATGTCCTGCTCCACGTCGGCACCATGGTCGCGGTCGCAATCTATTTCTGGCGCGACCTGACCGGCCTGGTCACTTCGCTCTGGCGCCGGGATGAACCGGCGAAGAACCAGCGCTTCATGGTTTTGCTGCTGATTGCCGGCTCTGTGCCGACCGCCGTCATCGGCCTGCTCTTCAAAGACTTCTTCATCGGCCTGTTCGAGCGGCCGGATATTGTCTGCATCATGCTGTTGATCACCGGCACACTGCTCTGGGCTGCCGAACGCCTGCGTCGCAGCGAGAGTTCACGCAAGCAGATGACATTCATCGACGCGCTGATTGCCGGCACAGTTCAGGGCTGCGCGATCATTCCGGGCATCTCCCGCTCCGGCTCGACAATCGCTGCCCTGCTGATGCGCGGCATCGACGGCGAAACAGCGGCCAGGTTCTCCTTCCTGCTGGCTCTGCCGGCAGTCTTCGGCGCCGCCATCCTTTCGCTGAAAGACCTCGGCCAGGTCAACGGGCAAGCACTCTTGCCGTATATCGCCGGTACTCTGGCAGCACTGCTGACCGGGTTCTGCTGCATTCACCTGCTGATGGGGGTCATCAGGCGTCGACGCCTGCACTGGTTCGCTCTCTATTGCTGGCTGGCCGGCGGCGTCGGACTGGTCCTGTTTTTCTGATCGCAGCCCTAAGCAACCTTTGACCTTCCCCCTGTGATTGCGCTAAGATATCTCGGATATATATGAGGGCATATGAGCGAAAAGCCACGCAAAACCTTTCTCCGCGAACATATCAAAAAAGAGATCGCAGGCCTGATCTGGATGGCGGCCGGCATCTTCCTGCTGTTGACCCTGATTTCGTTTAACAATAATGATCCGTCCTTCAACAACAACCTGAATCCGGCATCGATCCACAACTTCTGCGGCAAGGTTGGCGCTTATGTCGCCGACCTTTTTTACCAGGTCATCGGCCTGCCGGCCTTGATCATTCCTTTCGCCTGTCTGCTCTTTGCCTGGCGACTGCTGAAATTCCGCGACCTGCATCCACGGGCGTACAAGGCCCTGGCGTTTATCGTCATGCTGATTTCGATTGCCGGCCTGATTTCACTGAAAGTTGAAAAGGTTGCCCTGTTCGGGCAGACTTTGAACCAGGCCGGCGGCTTCATCGGGTTTTTCCTCGCCAGCACGCTGAAGGGCTGGTTCAACCTGACCGGTGCGGCCATCTTCCTGGTGGTCTTCTTCTCGGTCTCTGCCATGCTCGTCGCCCGGTTCTCGATGGTGCTCTTCCTCGAAGGTCTGCTGGCCCGGTTGGCAGGTTCCATGGAAAAACGCCGGGAGGCACGCCAGGCCCGTCGGGCACTGAAAGAAAAAAACAAGCCAAGCAAGCCAAAGGCACCGGTCATCCGTGACCCCGACCCGGTCTCGGCAAAGCCCGTCAAGGTCCTGGAAAAGAAGAAAGACAAGCAGAAGGCCCTGGCGAATCAGGAAACTTTCGACTTTTTGGAACCTTCCGGCACCTATCACCCGCCATCACTGAACTTGCTTGACCACGACGGCGAAGCCGCGAAACCGGTCGACAAGGATACGCTGATGATGAACGCCCGGTTGCTGGAGAAGAAATTGCTCGACTTCAACGT
>JBFLJZ010000374.1:0-5521 GCA_040882925.1 Desulfuromonadales bacterium | reverse complement strand
GCGGGCCGCGGCGATCTCATCGCTGTCCAGTGGTGTTTTTTTGATACAGAAGGTCAGTGTTCCCCAGCTGCGCAATGCCGCGATATGCTCGGTTGGCTCCGCCCCCGTTTCTTCGAGCAGCTCGACCAGGGTTGCCAGCAGGCGCAACGGGCTGCGCGCCGGGTAATCGATCCAGGTCGTCACGCTTAAATAGCCGCCCGGGGTCAGTTTCTGCCAGGCCTGTTGCAGGGCCTGTTTGGTCAAAAGCGGCTGTTCGTGCAGGGCAAACAGACCGGCGTTGCCGCCGGAGCTGCCGATGTCAGGCAGCATGATGAGATCGTATCGTGTCGTGTCGCGCGCCAGCCAGGTGCGCGAAGCCTCACTGTGCCATGTTACCCTCTCGCTTGTAAAAACCGATGCGTTCTGTTCGCTTGCGAGTTTGAACAACTCTCTAAGAAGTACGCGATGCGATTCAACGGCGACGATCTCTTCCGCGCCGTGTCCCAAGGCCAAGGCGACGTGCTGCGCAGTGCCGGCGTTGAGGACCAGTATCCTCTCCGGTGAGGCGAGGGCGAACGGCAGGGCCGAGGTGGTGGCATTCATCGGGTTTTTCCTGCCGATGACAGAGGGGATGCTGCCCAGCATGTCGCCATTGATAAAGACCGCTGGCGAGGACGGCATCTCGCCCAGCCACAAAAGGCTCAGGGCGGTGGCGCTGCGCAGCACAGGAGCGGTGACGATGTGCAGCTGGCCGAAGGTGGAGGGCTCCTCGACGATGATCTCGGCCCCGGGCAGGTCTAATGTTTTGCGCAGATCCTTGTACTGGGAGAGAGTGATCCCGGGCCGCACGAAAAGAAATAATGTCACACCGGCCAGACTGAGCAGAACGCAACCGCGGACGCTGCGCTTGCTTCCGGGCAGCAGTGCTACCGCCGACAGCAAAGCGAGCAGACCGCAAAGTGGCGGCAGCAGTGTGGCAGGCAGGTTCGCCAGACCAGCCAGGCCGAGGGCGCAGCCGATCCCGGAGCCGAGCATGTTGGCGAAATAATGGCTGCCGATCTGTTCTGCACCGGAGGTGAAGATGATGCCGATCGCCAGTGCGCCGCAGGTAAATGGCAGCATCAGGGTCAGTGCAGAGACCGCCAAGCGCAATGCCTCGCCAGGATTGACAAAGAGCAGGTAGGAGTCGAAGCTGCCGAACAGCGACTCGATAAAGCTGAGTGATCCGGCCAGGGTGACGGCGCAGGCACAAAGCAACAGCGGCAGCAGCAGCGACGCTCGTGCCAGAATCCAGCCGCGCGCCAGGGCGAGGGCGGTGCCGGCCACGCCGAAACCAAGCAGCGCGATGGAAATCACCAGGTAAGCGAAGTGATGCCACTGGCTGGTGGCGAGGATTTGCAGCAGGGCGATCTGAAAAGCGAGCAGCGCAGCGGAGACCGGAAAAAGGGCGATCTGCCGGTATAGGGTCAGCCGTTGTGTCATTCGCTTGTCCGTGTGAAGGGCACGAAGCGGACCGGCATCAGGCTGGTGGAGTATGGTTTCCCCTCCCGTTTCTGTACCAGCATCAATGTTTGCACATAGTAAGGCGAGCCGACCGGAATCACTATCAGTCCTCCCTCGGCGAGCTGTTCGAGCAGCGGCGGGGGGATAAACTCAGCGGCGGCCGTGACGATGATCGCGTCAAACGGCGCTTGTTCTGCCCAGCCGTAATAACCGTCCGCCACTCTGAGAGCGACGCCGCCGTAGCCGAGCGCAGCCAGTCTTTTGCCGGCCGCCTCTGCCAACTGCGGGATGATCTCGATGCTAAAGACCTCTGCCCCGGCTGCCGCCAGGATCGCCGCCTGGTAGCCGGAGCCGGTGCCTATCTCGAGGACTTTTCGTCCCGGCCCCGGGTTGATCAGCTCGGTCATGTAGGCCACCATGAACGGTTGGGAGATGGTCTGGCCATAGCCGATCGGCAGCGGCCGGTCCTGGTAGGCATAAGGCCGCTGCGCTGCCGGCACGAAGACGTGGCGCGGCACGCTGCGCAGCGCTGCCAGGGTCGTGCTGTCCTTGATGCCGCGCGCTATGATCTGCTCGGTCACCATTGCAGCGCGCTCTTCGGCACGCTGGTCTGTTGCGGTGATGCTGACGGGGAATGCCAGGAGAAAGGCCAGGAGGATAACCAGGGGCCGGTGTAGATCGCTGTATGCCTTGAGCATGACCACCTCCCACGGGAGTGTCATACAAGTATAGCAAAGGATCGACCCGGCGGAGCTGCAGGTGGCTCTTTTGCCAGACGGGTTCCGCAACCTGTCAGCTTTTCAGATTGCAGGATTGTGTTTATCGTATCGCGCACATCGCGCCTCGTCTGATAAAATATGACTATGTGTGGTCGCTTAGCCCAAATCACCCCGAGCGGGGTTCTGGTCAACCTCTTCGCGGTGACCGACAGCATGTCTCTCCAGCCCAGGTACAATATCGCACCGACCCAGGATGTTGCCGTGGTGCGTGCCAGCGGTCATCAACGTCATCTCGCTCTGCTGCACTGGGGCCTGGTGCCGCGCTGGGCCAAGGATATCTCGATCGGCTACAAGACTTTCAACGCCCGCAGTGAAACCGTCCATGAAAAGCCGTCTTTCAAAGCAGCGTTTAATTTACGCCGCTGCCTGATCCCGGCCAGCGGCTTTTACGAGTGGGACAAGCTCGGTGGATCAAGGCAGCCATACTATATTTCGCGCAGCGATGGCCGGCCGCTGGCGCTGGCCGGCCTGTGGGAAGCATGGGCCGATCGCCAGTCCGGCGAAGTGCTCGAGTCATGCACCATCCTCACCACATCCGCCAACCAGACTGTCGGTCGCATTCACGACCGCATGCCGGTGATCCTCGAGCAGGATGACTGGGGCTTGTGGCTCGACCACAAGGGACAGCGTACTGAGGACTTGACGTGTTTATTCAGACCTCTGGCAGAAGATATTCTGGAGATGAGCCCTGTTTCGACTTATGTCAACAAGGTGGGGCATGAGGGGCCGGCGTGTATTGCGCCGTCGGGGGGCGCGATCCGCAATTTTTAGGTTTGTTTTCTGTTCTTTGATCATTCCAAAGTTAAAACCAGAACCGGCGGGTCGTCCCTCGTTCCAGCTTTTCAGTTCGGACAACACGTTTATACAACAAACGCCGGAGGCAGGCAGACCACGAAATACTGCCCGGCTAAAGCGCAGACTCCTCCACTAACTCGCGCAGTGTGTCGACAACACTCTCCGCCGTCGAATCAGGATGAATGGTTATGACATGCTGTTGTTCGGCCGCGGTGAGCGGTTCCTGCTGCTCAATCTGGTATTCGAGGATCTCGACACCCGCCTCGGAAGCGTCGTCAACGACGCTGGCGGCGCGTTGCTCGATCCTGCGGCGCAGCTCTTCTGCTGAGAGCGGAAAATCGAGGATGACCAGAGGGACCGACAGCTCTTCGGCCAGTCGACAGAACAGGCGCCGCTGGCAGTGCCTGATAAAGGTCGCATCGACGATGACCTGGTGACCGGAGCGCAGCACCACGCCGGCCAGGTTCCGCAGCCTGGTGTAGGTCTCGGCAAAGGCGCTAGCGCTGTAGATGCCGCCGGCGACCGGCGATTCGCTGTCGGCCGTTGCTGCGAGGCCATGCAGTCGTTTTCTTTCCAAATCGGAGCGCAGGTGAATACAGCCGGTCAGGCCTGCCAGCTGCGCGGCGAAGGTGCTTTTTCCCGAACCGGACAAGCCATGGGTAATGATCAGGCTCGCAGCATCGGACAGGGTGTATTTTTCCGCGAGGTCAAGATAGCTTCGGAATAAATGCTCGGTGTCTTGACGCTGCGTTGCATCGAGGTCATCCTGTGCCAGCCGCAGACCGGTCACCTTGGCCCGGACCATCGCCCGGTAGGTTTTGTAGAAGTTCAGCAGGCTGACACCCCGGTAATCGCCGGTTTCGTGCAAATACCGGTTGAGAAAAACCCATCCAAGTTCGGTCTGTTCGCGGTCGTCCAGGTCCATCGCCAAAAAGGCGATCTCGTTGACAACGTCGATCCAGCGTAAATTTTCGTTGAACTCGATGCAGTCGAATAAAAGCGGCTGACCGTCTAGCCAGGCCATGTTGGCCAGGTGGAGGTCGCCGTGGCATTCGCGGATAAAACCATCAACTTTACGCTGCCGGAAAACCGGCTGCAAAACATCGCAGGTTTCGCCTGTCCATTGTTCAAGTTTTGCCAGCTGCGGTTCATGATCGGTGCCTTTGACCAACACACTGAGCTGCGGGAAATTTTCCAATGCCGGATCAATCACTGCCGCGGGTCGTCCATAGGGTGAATCTGCTTCGGCCGTAGCGGCCCGCTGATGCTGCGCTGCGATCATGTCGGCGAAGACAACCAGATGCCGTGTCTGCAGTTGTCCCGCGGCCAGCATCCGATCAAGCTGGCAATCCTGGGGAAAACGGCGCATCTTGACGGCATATTCAAGGGCCGGGTCACCATTGATAATGGGAGCATCCGGGCTACCACCGATTTGTATCAGGGCCAGGTAGATATTGGCCGAAAAGCGGCGGTTAAGCCGCAATTCTTCCCGGCAATAATGGTGGCGCTTGGCCAGTGTCGAAAAATCGAGGAAACCGAAATCAAGCGGTTTTTTCACTTTGTAGGCGAAGTCTCCAGCGAGGAAAACCCACGATATGTGAGTCTCGATCAGCGCCACCTCGGCCACCGGGTGATCATAAAATCCTGGCTCGCACATGGCCCGGACTATCCAGGCGTCCTGCTCTGCGTTCATCGACCGACTCCCTAGACAAGCGGCAAGGCTTGTGACTATTGTATCTCGGTTTGCCAGCATTGCTGAGAAAAGCGCCAATGCGCCGCACATCCATCGCTTCCCAGACGTGCAGCCGGCGATCAACCCTGCTGCCTTTGAACTGATAACACACTGATAAATAGTCATTATTTCTTTGTCATGGCAGGTTTGCAGCGCATCATAAAGTGATATACTTGGACACAACAAGAGGACGATTCAGGAAAGGAGGATGTCATGAAAAGGGATGTCAGGAAGTATGGCATCAGCAGCAAGCGCGGACGGCAGCAAACCAGCCTGGATCCTTTTATGCCCGAGGAGAGTCCGAAAGAGCCGTCCCTCTGTTCAAGCTGCAAAACGGTCTATCTGCACAAGCAGTGGTCACTCGACCCAGAAGCCTATCGCAGGCTGGAGGCAAATCCCGAAGCAAACCGGATCACCTGTCCGGCATGCCAGAAGATTGCAGCTGGCTATCCAGAAGGGATTGTCACCCTGAGCGGCAGCTACCTGTGGAAACACGAGGACGAGATCCAGCGGATTCTTAACAAAGAGGAGCAGAAGGCGCTGGCGAAAAACCCTTTTGAGCGAGTGATTCGCAGACTCCGCGAAAAAGATCATCTGGTCATCGAGACGACTGACAAAAAATTAGCCGAGCATCTGGGTCGGACCCTGCACAAGGCACATCAGGGCGAACTGAATATATCCTGGACCGGCGCCCCCAATATCTGCCGGGTGCGCTGGGAGCGGATGCTTTAGT
>JBFLJZ010000092.1:0-5935 GCA_040882925.1 Desulfuromonadales bacterium | reverse complement strand
GCCATCAACTGGGGTCGCAAGAACAGCCTCTGGCCGATGTTCTTCGGCCTGTCCTGCTGTTTCGTCGAGATGATGACCAGCATGACGCCACGCTTCGATCTGGCCCGCTTTGGCGCCGAAGTGCTGCGCAGCACACCGCGCGAGGCCGACCTGATGATCATCTCCGGCACCCCCTTCAAGAAGATGGGCGCCAGCATACTGCGCGTTTATGAGCAGATGGCCAACCCGAAGTGGGTCATGGCGATGGGCAGCTGTGCCAACTCGGGTGGCATGTACGATGTCTACAGTGTTATGCAGGGGGTCAACCAGATTCTGCCGGTCGACGTCTATATTCCCGGCTGCCCACCGCGGCCGGAAGCCTTTCTGCAGGGACTGATGCTGCTGCAGGAGAAGATCGCCAATGAAGAGCGTCCCGCCCGCAGCGTGCTCGGCATGCAGGGCGGCAGCGAGGGAACCACGCGACCGATGCTGGTCGACGGTGTCAGCAAGAGCCGAGACACGCGCGGCCCCGGGTACGGCAACAGCCCGAATCGCGGCACCTCCGCGCAGGCTCCCGGCTTCTGGGGTAACCGCTCTAAAGCGATGTGGCGGCCGGCGCAGCCACGCGTTGATTTTGTCGAATCGACCCCTGACCTGCGCAAGGCGCTACACGATCGCTTCGGCGAGAAGGTGCGCGAAGACGACCAGGGCGTCGACATGCCGACCTTCTGGACCGACCTAGAGACGGCCACCGGTCTGCTCGGCTTCCTCAAGGAGCAGGCACCGCACAAGTTCCGCCGACTCGAAGACCTGACCGCGATCGACGAACGCGCCCGCAGCAAACGCCCTGACCACGACTTCACTCTGGTTTACCACCTGATGTCCTTTGATGACCCCGGATACCTGCGGGTCAAAGTGCCGCTGTATGGCGAGATGCCCTCGGCGCCGACCCTGACCGATGTCTGGACGACGGCCAACTGGTACGAACGCGAAATCTTCGACATGTTCGGCATTGATTTCAAGGGCCACCCCGACCTGCGGCGGATCCTCATGGCTCACGACTGGCAGGGGCACCCGCTGCGCAAGGAGCATGTCTGCCGCGCCACCGAGATGCCGCCGTTTACCCCGGAAACAGCCATGCGGATGGTGCCGCGCGACGCCGAAAGTTTTTTTGCTGGCAAAGAGATGGAGCGCATCGACGACGAAACCATGTTTCTCAACCTCGGTCCGCATCATCCCGGCACCCATGGTGTGTTGCGTCTGGTCGCCAAACTCAACGGTGAAGAAGTCGAGGATGTCGATGTCGATCTCGGCTATCATCATCGCGGTGCCGAGAAGATCGCCGAACGCCAGCACTGGAATCAGTACATTCCTTATACCGACCGCATCGACTATCTCTCCGGGGTGCAGAACAACCTGGCCTACCTGTTGCCGCTCGAAACGATGCTCGGCGTCGAGGTCCCGGAGCGGGCCCAGGTGATCCGGGTCATGCTCTGTGAACTCTTCCGTATCGCCAACCACCTGGTCTGGCTCGGTACTTTTGCCCACGATGTGGGCGCCATGACGCCGGTCTTCTACGCCTTCGAATCGCGTGAGAAGATCTTCGATATCATCGAACAGGTGACCGGCGGTCGCATGCATCCATCGTGGTTCAGGATCGGCGGCCTGCCGATGGACCTGCCCGAAGGCTGGCAAAAGACCGTGGACACCTTTACGCGCGATTTCGACAAGCGAGTCGATGAATTCGACCGCATGCTGACCGATGGGCCGATCTTCCGCGCACGCACCGAAGGTATCGGTGTCACCACCCTCGACGAGGCGATCGATTGGGGGATGTCCGGCCCCAACCTGCGCGCCTGCGGCCTGGACTGGGATTTGCGCAAGAAGATGCCCTATTCCGGCTACCAGCATTTTGATTTTGATGTGCCAACCGCTCCGGGCGGCTGCAGTTATGCCCGCTACCTGGTGCGGCTCGAGGAGATGCGCCAGAGCCTGCGCATCGTCAAGCAGGCGGCAGCCGATATGCCGGACGGAGATTACGTCAGCCGTGACTGCCGTTACGTCTACCCGGAACGCGAAGCCGGCAAAAAGGATATCGAGACGCTGATCCACCACTTCATGAATGTCACGCGGGGCATGACGCCGCCACATGGTGAATGCTACCGCGGCATCGAATCGAGCAAGGGCGAGTGCGGCTACTATGTGGTCAGCGACGGCGGCAATACCCCTTACCGGCTGCGTATCCGCACGCCGAGCTTTGCCCACATGCAGGTTTTTCCGAAAATGACCAAGGGCTGGATGATCTCCGACCTGATCATGGTGCTCGGGGCGATTGATTTTATTTTGGCGGATTTAGATCGATGACCACTTATGCCGTCAAGACACGAAGACACAAAGAATGCCATATGCTTTGCTTGGCGCCTTCGTGCCTTCGCGGCGGATTGATTGAAGGGTTATGACAGATCTTCTTCCACAGCAGCAGATCGACAATTTCAAGGCCAAGGCCGCTGCCATTGCGCACCCCCATGAGCTGATTGTCGACTTGTTACGGGCGATCCAGGCACATCATGGCTGGGTGCCGGACGACGGCGTGCTGCTGACCGCCGAGACCCTCGGTGTCCTGCCGATCGAAGTGGAAGAGTTGGCGACATTCTACGACAAGATTTTCCGCCGGGAAGTCGGCCGCCGGGTCATCCATGTCTGCGATTCGATCTGCTGCTGGGCCACCGGCGCCGAGATGATCGCCGGGCACCTGCAGAAGAGCCTCGGCATCGGCCTTGGTGAAACCACCGCCGATGGCCTGTTTACCCTCTTGCCGACCTGTTGCCTCGGCGCTTGCGGCGATGCCCCGGCAATGATGATCGGTCTGACCACCTACGGCCACCTGACCCCGGAGAAGATTGACCGGATCCTGGCCGACGTGCGTGTCGAGGTGCAGGGATGAGCACTTATCCGCAGGCCCTGTTCAAAAACCGCCGGCCCGGGGAAACGGTGCTGTTGCCCGAGTATGAAAAGAGCGGCGGTTACCAGGGGCTGCGCGATGCCATGCAGATGCCGCCCTCGCAAGTCTGCGACGTGATCAAGGCCTCCGCCTTGCGCGGCCGCGGCGGTGCGGGCTTCCCGACCGGCATCAAGTGGTCGTTCTTCCCGGCGGACGCACCGGGGGAAAAATACCTGGTCTGCAACGGCGACGAGATGGAGCCGGGCACCTACAAAGATCGCCAGCTGCTGCTCGCCGACCCGCACCAGCTGGTCGAAGGGATGGTGATCGCGGCTTATGCCATGCAGACACCGGTCGGCTATATCTTTTTGCGTTATGCATACGAGGACTGCGCGCAGCGGGTCGAACGGGCCATCGACGAGGCGGTCGCCGCTGGCTACCTGGGCAAGAACATCCTCGGCTCCGGGTTCAGTCTTGAGCTGCACGTCCATCGCAGCGCCGGGCGCTATATCCTCGGCGAGGAGACCGCCCTGCTCAACGGCCTCGAAGGGCGGCGTCCGAACCCGCGCTCCAAGCCGCCTTTCCCGGCTCAGAGCGGCCTGTTCGGCAAGCCGACCAACGTCAACAACGTCGAGACGCTGGCCAACGTGCCGCACATCCTGGCCAACGGCGTGATGTGGTTCCATGACCTGGCACTCAACCCGGAAAGTGCCGGAACCAAGCTGTTCGGCCTGTCCGGTCACCTGAACCGGCCGGAATGCTTCGAGCTGCCGCTCGGTATCACCCTGCGCGAGGTGGTGGAAGAGGTCGGCGGTGGCGTGCGTGGCGGCAAGAAGTTCAAGGCCTGTCTGCCGGGCGGTGCGTCGACGCCCTACCTGACCGCCGAGCATCTTGACCTGATGATGGACTTCGACCCGCTCGAAGCGGTCAACAGTCGCCTCGGCACCGCCGGGGTCACGGTGTTCGACGAAGACACCTGCATGGTGGCTGTAACGCGCAACCTCAACCAGTTCTTCGCGCGCGAGAGCTGCGGCTGGTGCACGCCGTGCCGCGACGGCCTGGCGACGGTCTCCTGGCTGCTCGACCGGATCGAATTCGGCCGGGCGACGATGGATGACCTGGCAATGTTCAAGGACCAGGTACGCAACATCAGCGGCCGCTCCTTCTGTGCCCTCGCCGAAGGTGCCATGGGCCCAGTCGAGGCACTGCTGCGGCTATTTGAAGACGAAATTGTTGATCACATCAAGCGCGGAGGTTGTCCTTTTGCTTGATGAAACTGATAGCCACTTAGAAGCGGTCGCTGGGATCTGGCGGCTAGGGACTGGAATGAATCAAAGTCTCTGCCAGTCTCCAACCCCCAGCGACCAGCAACTGAACCTATGCCTAAGCTGATCATCGATAATCGCGAAGTAACCGTGCCGGAGGGGACCAATGTCCTCGAGGCGGCGCGTGTGCTCGATATCGATATCCCGCACTTCTGTTATCACGAAGCGCTGGGGGCGGTCGGTTCCTGCCGCCTCTGCGCCATGACCTTCCTCGACGGCCCGGTCAAGGGCTTACAGATGGCATGCATGGTCAAGGCCGAGGATGGCATGGTGGTCTCTTCCTCCGATCCGGCTGCCGTAGAGTTGCGCGAGCATGTTATCGAATGGACGATGACCAACCATCCCCATGACTGCCCGGTCTGTGACGAGGGTGGCGAATGCCAGCTGCAGGAGATGACGGTTGCAGGCGGTCACGGCATGCGCCGCTACCGCGGCAAGAAGACAACCTTTACCAACCAGGACCTGGGACCTTTCGTGCAGCAGGAGATGAACCGCTGCATAACCTGCTATCGTTGCGTGCGCACCTACCGTGATTATTGCGGTGGCATCGACTACGGTGTGCTCGGCTCGCGCAACCGGGTTTTCTACGGTCGCCTCGGCGACGGCATGCTGGAGAGCCCTTTCTCCGGCAACATCATCGATGTCTGTCCGACCGGGGTGCTGACCAGCAAACCGTTCCGCTTCAAGACGCGGCTCTGGGACCTTGAGGAGGCTCCGTCGATCTGTCCGCACTGCAGCCTCGGCTGCGCCACGGTCCCCGGCGGGCGCTATCGCGAAGTGCAGCGGGTCAGGGCTGGAATCAACCGTGCGACCAACGGCTTTTTCATCTGTGACCGGGGGCGGTTCGGGTACGATCATGTCAACCATCCCGAGCGGCCGCGCCAGGCCCGGGTTGACGGCCAACCGGTCGCGATCGAGGATGCATTGAACGCGGCCAGGGACAAGCTTGCCGCGATTGTCGAAGCCCATGGCCCTGACAGTGTCGCCTTCCTCGGCTCCAGCCGTGCCTCTTTCGAAGCCGGTGCCCTGTTGCGTGACTGGGCCGCGAAAATCGGCTCCGGCCTGCTGGTCTACGAAGCTCATCGGGAGCGCGATCGTGCCGCACGCACCCTCGTCGCACGACTTGGCGACTCCGTGCGCAGCCTGGAGGACTTGCGTCAAAGCGACCTGGCGATCCTGGTCGGTGTCGACCCCCTGGCAGAGGGCCCGGTCCTCGGGCTGGCCCTGCGCCAGGCGGTCCGCAATGGCGGTAGGGTGATTGTCATCGACCCGCGGCCGGTGGCGCTGCCCTGCGCGGCCGACCGCCTGACCTTTGCTGCGTGCCGCTTGCCGGACCTTTTACAAGCTGTCGGGCAAAACGAAGCGAGTGCCTTGAAAGAGTCTGAGAGGCAGGAGATTGCTGCGTTGGTCGAGGAGTTACAAAAGGCCGAGCGGCCGATCCTGGTTGGTGGCGCCGATCTGCTCGGCGGCAACGGGGTTGCCGCACTCTGCTATGCAGCGCAACAGCAGTCATCGGACCAGCGACAAGTCGGAGTCATGACTCTGCTGGCTGGGCCGAACAGTTTTGGCGGCGCCCTGCTGGCCGACGACGGGCCCCTGTTCGATGCGGTGCTCGACGCGGTCCAGGAAGGCACGGTCAAAGCTCTGGTCTGCCTGTCCAGCGACCCCTTCTGCGAGGCCATGGACCCGT
>JBFLJZ010000373.1:0-2615 GCA_040882925.1 Desulfuromonadales bacterium | reverse complement strand
TTTCCGGCGGTGGATCAAGGTTCAATAACGGCAGGAGGTCATCGATTGCCCGGCCGCTGATGATCACCAGTCGGGTTGCAGTGTCTTCGAAGATTGCAGTCAGCCTTTCGCGGACCCCAGGATAGGGTACGGCCTCAGACCGCTCCTTCCGAAAAGGCGCGAGAGTGCCGTCGTAATCGAGCAACAGGGCAGCATGTTTTGCGCCAGCGAGGTCTATCCAAAATTGTTCAAGCATAGAGTCAGGAGTTCAGTCGAGGCATTCTTGCTGTTAAATAATGTCAAGCATATCATTTATTTCCGTTTTGGGTGGAATTTTCCCGCAATGGACGACTGAGCAAAAGCAATGAGAGGGGAACGGGATTACGCCCCGGGAACAGGACATCATTTTTTAATGCTAATGTGCGCAACGGTATATCCCGGACAGTCTTCATGTTGACAAAATTTGTCACATCCTCGTGCGCTGCGTGTAACAATTTGACAGCAAATCACGAAAACTCACCCGCCTAAAACCATTTGCCGGACTTTGCTGCGCTCCGTTTGACCTGTTTCCCGTGACATAGATTACATGGCACTCTTATTGCAAAATATCTTTATTGGTTAGTGTTTGTTAATTTGTCGCCTATAATAGTTCTGCATAATGCTGCAAGGAGGTCAAAAGATGCGTAAACTACTGTTGACTCTGACGGCCGGTGTGATGTTCGTGCTTTTAACCTCGGCCTTTGCCTCTGCTTTTAAGGGGTACAACGAGATCGACGCGGCGGGGACGAAAGCCTTGATGGAGAATACTGACGTCCTGGTGGTTTTCCCGCTCAGCCCGATCGAGTTTGATAACCGGCACATCGAGGGTTCCGTTAATATCGTTATGGACATGCTGCAGTACGACCTGCCGGAGGATAAAGAGAGAGCCCTTGTTTTTTACTGTCTGGGAATAAAGTGCGTTGCTTCCTGGCGGGCTGCAGAAAAAGCCGTCGAATTGGGATACACGAATGTTTATGCCTTTCGCGAGGGACTTCCTGGCTGGGAAAAAGCCGGCTATCCACTGGTCACTGTCAAGCCTCTGCCCGATGTTGAAGTGGTAAAGATATCGACTGTGGAACTGGTTGCCATGCTCGAGAATGACGATGTCGTCCTGGTTGATATCAACCTTAAAGACGATGCTCGCAAGTTCCACATTGACCATGCCAAACGTGTGCATATCCCGCTCGATGAACTGAATACCAGTGTGTCGCAATTACCGCGCGAGAAGAAGATCGTGGTTATCTGCCTCAAGGGGAAGCGTGCTCCCACGGCCGTCAAGTACCTGATCGGGCAGGGTTACGAAGACGTTGTCATGGTCGAGGGTGGTGTCCAGCGCTGGGTCATGGAAGGCCGGCCGGTCAAGCGGGTCGGCTGAGTTTAGGAACTCTGATAAGCGACCTGCCATGATAGCCGGTCGACATCAAAAGGTTTTTGGTGCGATCCGGTGATAAACGGCGATGTCCCCGAATAGGGGGAGCATCGCCGTTTCATTGTTCGAACACCTCTATCCGAATAGCGTTCGAGGGACTGTCACGACCCATGCGTACCGCAACGGCAGCCTTGTAATCGGCGGCTATATCGAGGTCAATCACCCGGTAATCGTGGTAAACCGCCGATCTCGGCAGGTGAATGCCCGGCGTGATCTCTTGCATGTCGGTCCTGTTGAGAGGTTGGAAGAACCCTTTGCCCAGAGCTTTGATGTACGCTTCCTTGCGGGTCCAGAGAGTGAAGAAGAGTTGCCGTTGCGCCACCGGGTCGGTCAGGCTGGCCAGTAGCAGAGCTTCATCGCCGGACATGAAATGACTTGCCAGCTGAAGAGGGTCGCTTTTTTCCTGAACCAGCTCGATGTCGACGCCGATTTCATCTCCGCGATGGACGGCGATCAGCAGCCTGTCACCGCTGTGGGACAGGCTGAAATTCAGGTGTTGCGAGGCTGGCGCGTCGAGAAACGGTTTACCATGTTCACCATAACGGTAGCTGATCGAGCTGATGTCGATTTGCAGGTATCGGCAAAGAGTCTGCCTGAGCAGATAATGGGAGACGAGAAAATCATGCCTTGCGGTCTCCACCTTGAACCTCGCCGCACGGACTTGTTCCTCGGCCGAGAGGCAGCACGGCGGTTCCGCCACGAGATGGGCGTTTTTACTGAAGCGAAACGAATGTATGAAAATTTCTGACACGAATCCTCAAATCCTGTCGCCCGCCAGGTGCGGTCGCCAGATTGTATCTTTTCCGGGGCGTGTTTGGCAATCTTCACCGCAGACGCAGTTATCTGCCCGGTGTGTCCTGGGGCATTGCTTAACCCCGGTCGGGGGAAAAGTCGGCAACGTCGATCGCCTGCCTGTTCGCACTTCGATCCCTTTTAATGATATACTTAGTCGCATGTACCGAGCTGCTTTATCGATGCTTCTGATTTTTTGCGGTGGCCTGTCCAGCGAGGTGATGGCTACCGGTCACCTTGAGCAAAAGCTCGCCGTACGTCTCGAACCGGCGGCGCACAAACTCATCGCAGAGTCGACCATGACTCTGGCCGGCGACCGCGCCAAGTGGCCTGAACTTTTTCTGCTCGCTCCGCAGGCAAGGATCGGCACTGTCGC
>JBFLJZ010000091.1:0-4088 GCA_040882925.1 Desulfuromonadales bacterium | reverse complement strand
ATGGCTTCGACCGGGACACCCGCCATCTTCCTCCATCCGGCCGAAGGCGTACACGGCGACCTTGGTATGCTGATGAAGGGGGACCTGGTGATTGCCGTCTCCAACTCGGGCGAGACGGAGGAACTCACGCGCATTCTGCCGATCATCAAGCGCCTGGGGCTGCCATTGATTGCGATGGCAGGGAGCCCGACCAGCACCCTCGGTCGTGCCGGTGACGTTTTTCTCGATATCTCGATCAAGGAAGAAGCCTGCCCGTTACAGCTAGCGCCGACGGCGAGTACGACGGCCACTCTGGCAATGGGTGATGCGCTGGCGGTTGCTCTGCTCCTGAAAAGAGGTTTCCGTGAAGAGGATTTCGCTCTTTATCATCCAGGTGGCGCCCTGGGCAAACGTCTCTTGCTGCGTGTTGAAGATCTGATGCATGTCGGTGAAGATATGCCGAAGGTCAAGGTGAATACGCAGCTCAAGGACGCACTCTACGAAATCTCCAGCAAAAAGCTCGGTATTACCGGTATAGTCGATGAACAGGGGGCGTTGCTTGGTGTTTTCACTGATGGTGATTTACGGCGAAAAATCGAACAGGGCATCGAAGTTCTGCACAAACCTATCTGTGAGATTATGAGTGGCAAGCCAAAACGGATTTTGCGGACCAACCTGGCAGCAAAAGCTCTGCAGCGTATGGAAGAGCATAAAATCACTTCACTGTTTGTTTTCGAAAGCGAAGAGGATCAGGTGCCGATCGGGATCATCCACCTGCATGACTTACTCAAGGCCGGGGTTATCTGATGAATAGTGAGCTGAACAGGATCAAATTGCTTTTGCTCGATGTTGACGGCGTTATGACCGACGGTCGCATTATTTACCTCAACGACGGTGGAGAAGCCAAGGCGTTTGACGTCAAAGACGGGCACGGATTGAAATTGATCCAACGTGCCGGCATCCGGGTCGGGATCATCACCGGACGCCAATCCGAGGTCGTCGCGCGGCGGGCAGCGGAACTCGGCATAGAGATAGTCTACCAGGGAGCCAAGGACAAGATGCAACCATTCAGGGAGATTATAGAAAACTTTGCACTGGAACCCTTTGAGGTTGCTTATGTGGGTGATGATGTGGTCGACCTGCCGGTCATGCGGCAGGTCGGTTTTTCCGCAACAGTGGCTGATGCGGTTGACGATATAAAGCCTTATGTTGACCTCGTCACCAGCAAGCCGGGGGGACGTGGCGCAGTCAGAGAAGTTTGCGATTTTTTGCTCAAGCAATCCGGCCTCTGGTCCTCCGTGACCAGCCGTTATTTCGAAGATTAGCACTCATACAATTCTCATGCCAACTCGCTATATTGAGCTTTACAGCTCTCCTGCCCGGGTGCTATAGTGACCCCCATCGATGAGCTACTTCAGACCTCGCAACCTGCTCCTTGTTCTGGCCTTGGTTCTGGCTGTGATCCTGCTTGCAATGATTGCAATGCGGTATCGCCCGGAGAACAATCTGCAAACGCTAATCAAGGCTTTACCGCAGGGTATCGATGTGTCGTTGCAGGATATTGACTATACGCATATCGAAGCAGGCCGGGCACGCTGGCGGCTGGTCGCCCGGCAGGTGGAACGCCAGGCCAAGACAAGTACCCTGGTTGTCAGCAGTCCCCAGATGAGTTTTTATGATGAGCAGGGTGAAGTCACGGGCTCTTTGCAAGCGGATACTGGAGAGGTCAGCGAGGATTACCGGAAGGTGAGATTACACGATCAGGTCGTGCTAGAAAACACGTCAGGGTATACCCTGTCCACTGACCGGCTGATGTATGACCACGACACGCAAACGGTGACGACGCGCTCCCTGGTACGACTCGAGTCGAGCGGCGTATACCTGGAAGGGCGGGATTTGGTTTTTCACGTGCAGACAAAGAAACTTGAACTGAATGAACAGGTTCGAGGTATTTTCGAGCGATGATCAATGGCAAGGTTACCTGCATGACGAAACTGATTTTGCATCTCTTTTTCGCGGTCTCCCTGCTTCTGCCGGTCTCGATTTCTGCGGCGCCCGTCGATACATCGCAGAATCGTGGCCCGATTCATGTCACGTCTGACCGCCTCGAAGCGGATGACGAAGCCCAAATCGTGATTTTCTCCGGGAATGCTGTTGCGACCCAGGATGATGTGACAATTTACGCGGACCGACTGACGATTAAATACGCCGGAGAAAAACGCGAGATCGTCGAGATTATAGCGGATGGTCAGGTGCGCATCGTGCAACAGGAGAAAGTTGCCACCGGGGAAAAGGCCGTTTACTACAATCAGGAAGAACGTGTTGTCATGACCGGGTCGCCGAAAGTTACGGAAGGTGATAATTTTGTTCAAGGGCAGGAAATAACGCTTTACCTCAATGAAAAGCGTAGCGTTGTTTCCGGTGGTGAGGGTGGCAGAGTGAAGGCGATTTTTACGCCCAAGCCGGAGGCAAAGCAGTGAACCACACCCTGAGTGCCAGGAGTCTGACGAAGAGCTACAAACAACGGCAAGTCGTCTCCGGGGTTGACCTCGAACTTCATTCCGGTGAGGTCGTTGGACTGCTGGGTCCAAATGGTGCCGGGAAAACCACCTCGTTTTATATGGTCGTCGGCCTGGTCAGACCTGATCAGGGGACGGTTTGCCTGGATCAAGACGACCTGACCAGTCTGCCGATGCATCAACGTGCCAGAATGGGGATCTCGTATCTGCCGCAAGAAGCATCAGTCTTTCGCAAGTTAACCGTTGAACAGAATCTGCTGGCGATTCTCGAAACAGTGGAGAAGTCGAAGGCCGTTCAACAGCAGCGTAAAGACCAGCTCCTGGAAGATTTTCGTTTGACGCATGTCGCAAAGTCCTTCGGCTATGCTTTGTCCGGAGGTGAACGGCGTCGGATTGAGATCGCCAGGGCGCTGGTCCTTGACCCCAAATTTATTCTTCTCGATGAACCCTTTGCCGGTATAGACCCGATTGCGGTTCTTGATATACAGGAGATTATCGGTCATCTGAAAGAACGTCAGATCGGCATACTCATATCCGATCACAATGTTCGCGAAACCCTGGGTGTCTGTGACAGGGCCTATATCCTCAATGAAGGCTGTATCCTCGAGCATGGTGCACCGGATGTTATAGCCAGCAGCGCGAAAGCAAAAGCAATCTACCTTGGAGAGAAATTTCGCCTTTAGTCTTTGGGCTGTGCCGGTATAGGCAGGACTTGACTTGTAGAGGCGTTTTTTCGTATTGATGGTGACATGGCATTAGAAATCAGACAACAACTCAAACTCAGCCAGCAGCTCGTCATGACGCCACAGCTGCAGCAAGCGATTAAACTGCTGCAATTGTCGCGTATGGAGTTGATGGATGTTGTAAGAACCGAGCTTGAAGAAAACCCGGTCCTGGAAGAGGGTCAGGAAAGTCCTGAGGACAAGACCCAGCCGGAAGAAGAAGTGGCCGCAGAAACCAAGGATGAAGCCGCGCCCGAAGCCCTCAAAGAGATCCAAGGTGAAGGCGATGGTATGTCCGATATCGACTGGAAGACCTACCTGGAAAGTTACAGTCTGGGCGGGACCACCGCCGACAGTTACGAGGATGATGAAGATCGCCCGTCCTATGAGAATCTCCTGACCAAGAAGCCTTCGCTCACCGACCACCTCATATGGCAACTCGGGCTTTCACGCCTGGAAAACCGGGAGAGGGAGATTGCAGAGGAAATCATTGGCAACGTTGATGATGACGGCTATTTGCAACTCTCCATAGAGGAAGTGTCCGCGCAGACGGGTTGTGACCCTGAACATGCCGAAAAAGTGCTCGCTGCCGTACAGGATTTTGACCCTCCCGGGGTTGCCAGCCGCAGCCTCCAGGAATGCCTCCTCAAACAGGTTGAGCAGTTGGGCATGACCGAGGACCCTGTCGGTATGATCCTGCGGGATCACATCAGCGACCTGGAGACCCGTCGCTATCAGGTTATCGCGAGATGTCTCCAGATCCCACTGGATGATGTATTCTCCGCGGCCAAGTTCATCAGCAGCCTCGACCCTCGTCCCGGCAGCCAGTTTAGTCAAGAGGATGTGCATTACATCATTCCCGATATTT
>JBFLJZ010000372.1:0-3014 GCA_040882925.1 Desulfuromonadales bacterium | reverse complement strand
GTCATGTATTTACCACCGAACACCCCCAGTTCAAGCATCTCTTGGGGTGTCAACTCGGGGCGAAAGTCTGGATGGTAATTCTTCCCGACCGGTTCGGTGCGTTCATACTTGTAATTTGTCTGCATCAAATCATTGACCTGAACGATAACTGTGGCCATAAAAACCTCCTATAACATTTTAAACTCAAGTGATCGATTTGTCACAGTTCAACAATAATCTTCTGCAATGCCACCCATATATTTGATGGCGCTCTCTTGAGAGCGGTGACGCAGACCGTGTGGGTTAACGGAATCCGGTAAAGCGGAACTCCCTGATTCTGCTATGATATTAGCATGGGTTAGATTCAGCGCACGAATAACAGGAGCCGGCCATCATCATGATGAAAGATCCCTGGCACAGAGTCCTGCTGCTGACGTTTCTGGTACTGGTCATCAATGGCCTGTTTGTGTACATGTTTCCCCCTGCGACGCGAGAGCCAGTTATCGAGATCCCCTACAGTCGCTTCAAGGATGAAGTTCGGCTGGACCATGTTGCCGCAGTCACCATACAGGGCGAAGTCCTGACCGGGCGCTTCACGGAACAACTCGCCACCTTTTATGAAGAAGCCCCCACGGACAAGTCCGGGGAGCCTCGTGCCTACCAGCAGTTTCGCACCAACCTTCCTCCGATCGACGACCCGGAGTTAATGCCCCTGCTTGAACGTTACCAGGTCGTGGTTAATGTCGACCCGCCCGAGGAAAGATCCGACTTGATCACCTTGTTGGCGAACCTGCTGCCCTGGATCATGATTTTCGGCATCTGGTGGTTTATCTACCAGCGCGCCCGCCAGCAAGGGGGTCTGGGCGGCGGTTTAATGAACCGATTCAGCAAATCGGGGGCCAGCCTCTTCCTGCGGCAAGACTCGAGTAAAACCTTTCAGGACGTGGCTGGCCTGGAGGAGGCAAAACAGGAATTGCAGGAGGTGATCGAATACCTGCGCGAGCCGCAAAAATTTTACAAGCTCGGCGGCAAGATGCCGCGGGGGGTTCTGCTGGTCGGTCCACCCGGGACCGGCAAAACCCTGATGGCCCGAGCCGTGGCCGGCGAAGCCGATGTCCCCTTCTACAGCATCTCGGCCTCCCAGTTCGTTGAAATGTTCGTCGGCGTCGGTGCCAGCAGGGTCCGTGACCTGTTCTCAAACGCCAAGCAGAATGCGCCAAGCATTATCTTCATCGATGAACTGGATGCGGTCGGCCGAGCGCGCGGCGCTGGCCTGGGAGGAGGCAACGATGAGCGGGAGCAAACTCTGAACCAGATGCTGTCGGAGCTGGACGGGTTCGAACCCCACGATGAAGTGATCGTAATGGCTGCAACCAATCGGCCGGATGTGCTTGATTCGGCCCTGCTGCGTCCGGGTCGCTTCGACCGCCAAGTGGTGATCGATCGCCCCGATTGGCGTGATCGGGTCAAGATTCTCGAAGTTCACACCAGAGACGTGCCCCTGGCGGATGACGTCGACCTGGCGATCATCGCCAAAGGAACCCCTGGCATGGTCGGGGCCGATCTGCAGGGGCTGGTCAATGAAGCCGCCCTGATCGCCGCCCGCGAAAATGCCGAGCAGGTCTGCCTGTATCATCTGGAGCAGGCAAAAGACCGCCAGCTCATGGGCATGGAGCGCAAACTCTACCTGACCGAGCAGGAGAAACGGATCACCGCTATCCACGAATCGGGGCATGCCCTGGTTGCCAGGTGCCTGCCGAACACCGATCCGATCCACAAAGTGACGATCATCCCCCGCGGACAAGCACTCGGCATGACCCAACAACTGCCGGAGGACGATTGCTATCATTACCAGCGTAGCGGTCTCCTGGCCCGGTTGGCTGTAGCCCTGGGCGGCAGAGCCGCGGAGAAACTCATCTTCGGCGAGTATTCGACCGGCGCCCAGAATGATCTCAAGCAGGACATGGCCCTCGCCGAGAAGATGGTCTGTCAGTGGGGTATGAGCGAAAAAATCGGCCCCTTAAGTTTCGAACGGGGTGAAGAGCATCCGTTCCTCGGCCTCAAGCTGGCCACGGAAAAGACCTTCAGCGAGAAGACCGCCTGGATCATCGACCAGGAGATCGAAAAGCTGGTTCATACTGCCCAGGAGTGTGCCGAGCTGGTCCTGACTGAGAATCGTGATGTTCTGGAAGCGCTTGCTGAGTACTTGTTCGAGGAAGAGACCTTGGATGAGGAGCGTTTAAAGGAGTTTTTCCAGGACAGAACGCTGCAACTTCCGGACAAGGCCCGTGCCGCCCTGTATGCGTCGGCTTGAGAGGGAAAATAACAACGGCGGACAGGGGCCATGAGCAGAGCTTTGCCATCGCCCTGCCCGCTCCTGAAAACGCCGCACCGGTTTACCTGGCGAGCTCGCCGATCATGGCCTCCAGTCCCTTGACGACCCTGGTCAGCGCCTCATAATTAACCTTGTCCGGAGTATCACGGACAGAATGATAGTACGGGTACCGGAAGAGCGCCGTATCTGTGATCATAATGGCGGGACAATCGATTTTCCAGAACGACCAGTGATCGGACCAGTCGACCCCGAGCAGCCAACCTGGTGCGACGATCCCTTCCGACGGGAAAGCGCCGCGCTGGCGAAAAGCCTTAACGCTGCGTTTCAACAAGGGCCCGGAGCGGACGTTGCCAACCAAGGCAACAAAATCTCCGCGCTCCGGGTAGAAGTAGCGCAGTAGAGGCAGAGGGTACTTCTGGCTTAACGGCTCACGCGTATAGTAGCCGATGGTTTCCAGGGAAATCATGGCGGCGATGCGATCTCCGCTTTGCAGAGCCTGGTTTGCATAGACCAGGCTGCCCATTCGAGAAGTTTTAAAAAACGGTGGCTCCTCGTTGACAAAAGCGACCAGGCGCACTGTTTTGCGCGGCTTGCTCTGTTTGAGGAGGTCGACCAGTTCAAGCAAGGCCGCGACGCCCGTGGCGTTATCGTTGGCACCTGAGGTGCCGGCCAGTGAATCGTAATGTGCGCCCACGATAAT
>JBFLJZ010000090.1:0-2825 GCA_040882925.1 Desulfuromonadales bacterium | reverse complement strand
TCTGTTCCAGCTGGTGCGGCCGAAAATTTGCCCCCCTCCCATCCTGCTTTCACCTTCAACCAGGACCTTCAGCACCGCGCCGACGTCCGTCTGCCAGATCTCGCGGCTGATATCCTGCTGCATGGCAAGCATACGATCGAAACGTGCCTGCTTGACCTCTGCGGGGGTCTCATCCTCCAGATCAGCTGCAGCCGTACCCTTGCGAGGGGAAAAGATAAAGGAATACAGTTCCGCGAAGCGCACTTTTTCGAGCAACGTCATGGTCTCGTCAAAGTCTTCGTCACTCTCACCCGGGAAACCGACGATAATATCCGTCGTCAAACGTATCTCCGGACAGACCCTTCGCAAACGATCGACGATCTCAAGGTAACGTTCGCGCGTGTAACCGCGATTCATTGCCCGCAGGATACGATCAGAGCCACATTGGACCGGCAGATGCAGATGCTTGCATAGCTTCTCCAGAGTGCCGAAACAATCGACCAGCTCGTCCGACAGGTCTTTCGGGTGTGACGTGGTGAAGCGAATCCGGTCTATGCCATCGACTGCGTTGACCTGTTGCAGAAGTCCGGCAAAAGAAAGCTCGGCCTTGTCATTGAGACCATAGGAGTTGACATTCTGGCCGATCAGAGTCACCTCGCGAACCCCCTGCGATGCCAGCTCGCGGATTTCTTCCAGGATTTCCCCGCTGGGGCGACTGATTTCGCGGCCGCGGACATACGGCACGACGCAATAACTGCAGAAGTTGTCGCAACCCTGCATGACCGTGACAAAACGTGTATAGGCATCCTGACCGGTTCGTGTGGGAAACAGCTGCAACCGCGTGTCGCGGTCGAGAAAAGCGGTCTCCTCGCAACGGACTCGATTGTCGGCAATATTCTGCACCAGTTCAGGCAGACGATGAACGTTGTGGGTGCCGAACACCAAATCCAGGTAAGGAAACTCCTCGAGTAGCTGTTTGCCTTCCTGCTGGGCGATGCAACCGCCCATGCCGAGAATCAGCTCCGGGTTGCGGTCCTTGAGGGGTTTGAAGCGGCCCAGGTGACCATAGGCTTTGCGCACGGCCTTGTCACGGACAGCGCATGTGTTGAGCAAAATCAAGCCTGCCTGACCCGGTTGTTCAACCCGCCTGTAACCGATGCTGTCGAGCAAGTCGACGATTCGTTCCGAATCGACCACGTTCATCTGGCAGCCAAAAGTTTCCAGATAAAAAGCTTTATTATTCATATGCTTATGTCCTCGCCATAATAAAGGGCAAGAGATTAATCAAAAACCCGCAGGAATGCAACCGAATTACCGTGACGACTTGCAGCGTGAGAGGCTTTACAATGCACTGCACGTCTCGTTCTTTTTAATCGCCTCTTCCAGAAGATCGGTTGCCCGGCGAGGGTGTTCCAGGCAGTGCAAGACCATAGACTGTTCCTGGCCCTCATGAACTCGCAGCGTCCCGAGCTGAGCACCCTGTCGATGCAGACGGAAATAAGTCACAGCTGACAGTTCGATAAACTGCTGGCGCCGGCGTATCAGCCCGCGTTGCGTCATCACCCGTCGATCGGTTATCGCATAATAGACGTGGTTCCATTCAAGACGAGCCTGGACCAGATGTCCGACAAAAAAATACAGTCCTGCCATAACAAAAGGAACCGGCAGCCAGGCCAGCCATTGGAGAGTATAAGTCTCTGCCATGGAGAAGCCAAGCAACTGCCAGCAGCTGCAGATGACAAGAAATATCAGACCGAAAACTGAATGCCGCCAATGCCGGAATGTGTAGCAACGCGGTGCTGGACGAGCCTCCCAAAGAAGGGTTTCACCATTTTCCAGCACAAACCCCTGACTCATTGAACACCTTTCGCATGCGCCAGGCGCCTGGCTGCAGTGCGGCCCAGCGTGCTGTGCGGATCCTTGTCGACGATCAGCCGGTACAAAGACAAGCCGCCCTCAACATCACCACCTTTTTCGCGGGCCTCGGCGAGCAGAAAGAGATTTTCCGTGACTGGCAGCAGACGGACACTCTCTGCCAGTTCATCGTTCGCCTGGCTCACCTTGCCCTGTTGCAGATAGAGGTAGCCGAGGCCCATCCGGGTCCGGTAATAATCGGGCTGCAGCCTGACCGCCTTTTGCAGGTTCAAGCGGGCCGTTTGTAACTCGCCGGCACGCAGATAGGCCATTCCCAGGGAACCGAGGATTTGCGGCTCATCCGAAGCCATGATTGCGGCATCAAGATACCGGGTTATTGCCTGCGAAGTGTCTTCAGCCTTTTCAAGCCGACGGGCTTCTGCCAACAACTGATATGCCGGCTGCAAGGCTTTGAGCATGCGGATCGCTTCCGGCAGCTCCCCGGACCGCCCCACGCCGGCTTGCAGCAAATTTGTCAGGCAGCTATCTTGACAAGGTCGCTGGGCAAAAATTCGCGCCAGTCTGATCGAACCTGACGCGGGATCATACACGGATTCCTGCAGCGACAGGATTTCCGCCACGGCCTTGTTCGTGGCGCGGTTCGCCCGATCGGAATATGCCGTTTCGGTGAGTGCTGCGGCACTTTCAAGCAAGCTTTTGAATTGATCTAAATCGCGCATCTCCGCTAGAAGACCTCGGGTCATAACAACCCGGCCACCCGGCAGCACATAGAGTGCCGCAACATTCCTGTCCGCAACAGAGACAGTCAATCGGCCGGCATCCCCGGTCGTCTGTCTGAGCAGCGAGTCAAGCTCTTCTAAAAGGACCTGATCGTGGCGCGGGCCGCCCAGCAGTTGAAGCAAGCGGTCTTCTATCGTGCTGCCGACTTTAATTTCCTGCTCGGCGGTCAATACCGGTGCATCGGCAGGCAG
>JBFLJZ010000089.1:0-5873 GCA_040882925.1 Desulfuromonadales bacterium | reverse complement strand
GGCCGGCGAGCCGATTTTCTTTTATACCTGGGCCCCCAACTGGACGATCGGTATGCTCAAGCCCGGCGAGGATGTCATGTGGATCAACGTGCCGGAAATCAATCCTCTGGAATCCCAGATGGCGGGCAAGGACCGCATGACGGTCAGCGGGATTGCAGGAGCCGTGACAGATCCTCTCAAGGCCGGTTTTGTTGTCAGTGATATTCAGGTTGTTGCCAACAAGGAATTCCTCGAGGCGAACCCTGCCGCCAAGAAATTCTTTGAGATCTTCACACTGCCGTTGTCTGATATCAACACGCAAAACACCAAGATGGAAAATGGTGAAAAATCCCAACAGGACATCGAGCGTCACGCCCAGGAATGGATAAAAGCCAACCAGGAACAATGGAATGGCTGGCTGGATCAGGCGAGAGCCGCTGCTAAATAATCATACTCTGCAACTGGCAAGGCCGGAGGGTTGCCCCTCCGGCCTTGTTTTTATCGAAAAAGTTCCTTCTCCCGCAACAAGTCTGTTCCTAAAATTTAAAATCCAGAGTCATGGCCAGGTCGTTACGCAGCTGATGTGTGAGCGAAAGGTTCCACTTGCGTGCGGCCTTTGACGCTCCGTAGATGTTGCCGACATAGAAAGGCAAGCCCACACCGCCGACAATTCCAGCCAATGCGTAGTTTTCATTGTCAATTGCGGCAACCGTTCCCACGATAAACAGGCCGTTGACCAGGAAAGCCATCATGCCATCCTGATAATTTCCGGCGTACGCCTGCCCGCTGCCAGGGATGACAGCAGACATTGTCCCGGCCAGGGCCGGCGACTTCTTTGGTTGTGTTTCGAAAGCGTCGAGGAGATTGAACGCATCCTGGATTCCGGTTGACCGCTCGTCTTGCGGATAATTAAACCGGAAGTTTTTCAATTCAGACCGAGTTTTGCCGATGTTGTCCTGTTCGGCAGCGTTCAGGATGAGGCCGACATGAGCATTGGCTGCGTCCGGGTGATCGATGTCATACAGGCGGGCTCGTTCGTATGCCAGGGCCGCGGCATCATGCCTGCCGAGTTTCTCATAACACAGCCCTTCATGGAAAGCGGCACTGCTGAAGTAGTCGGCAGCGTAGGTCTGACGGACCTTGGCAAAGCTCTGTGCTGCAGAAGTGTAATCCTTGCCCTGATAATAAGCCATGCCGATCCAGTAGAGTGCTTCGGGCAGGCGCGCCGAATCAGGGAAGAGAATGATCAGTCGCTTGTATTCCGTGATCGCCCGGTAGTAGTCTTTCTCCGCAATAAAGGCATTCCCCAGGGTCATCTGGACATCATCGGTGAGCACGATGCTCTGCGCTGAACCGGAGTCAGCTCCCTGGCAGAACAGAAACAATGTCAGAAGAATTGTCGGCAGAACCTTCGGTTTACTCATTGCTGGCTCGGCTGGTTTTTTCGACCGGGTCATGTAACGCCCCGTTCGGCAACCGGATGTAATCTGCGTTCGGAGAGGTCCAGTAACTGCAGCGCATCAGGCGGTCAGCTGTCATGACCACCCCTTTGAAGGGGCCGTGTTGATGCACTGCATCGTAGCCAAACTGGGAGCAGGTTGGTGAAAAGCTGCAACGGGGCCCATCGATCGGTGAAAGCCATTTCTGGAAGAATTTGACACTCCCTAACAAAGCGGAACTGAGTATGGAAGGTGATGTCTCAGCACCAGAAGCCGGTGCTGTCGAGCCCTGCATCCTTCCAGGGGCTTTCATGTCACGCGTTTCCAAGCTTTGTGCCAGACAGGTTGTGCCAATTATAAGCCAGAGGACAAGAACCGCCGCACAAATACCAGCAGGGCTTCGCCTGTTTGAATTTTGCGTCAGACCATGCATGGCATAAGACGGAAAAGCTTAAAGATGGCTATTCAGCCTTGAGAATCTTTTCTTTCTGTTTTTCATACTCCTCTTCCGTGATAGCGCCCTGATCGTAGGCCGCTTTCAGGTCCTGTAACTGCTGCCCGGCAGTGGCGCCACCAGTACCACTTTCAGGAGCGACAACAACGGTTTCCTTGCCACCGCCGCCACAGCAGCCGGCCAAAACAATCGCCAGGACAAGACTGACCAGTACACCAACAAAAGCGCGCTTCATTTGAAGCCTCCTTAAAACTGATAAAATACGACAACTAATTTCTGACATGGAACAGGCCACGACACTCAATACTAATGTGCAGTTCGATTCATGGCAAGTATTTCTGTTGCCTTGTCCGGTTGGATATCTGCCCGTGTTTTCAATATTCGATGCCAAAACCGCTTTTTAACTGGCGGAGCCGGCGAAAAAGGGCTTCGAGACCATTGAGCTTGATCTCGTAGATCGCCTGCAGCCATCTCCCCAGCTGCCCGTCAGGGAAGCCCTGGCTAGCGAACCAGACCAGGTCGCTTTTAGGCAGCTCGATGAGCCTGCACCCCCGGTCCTTGTCGAAGGGTATGCGTGCCTGTGCCAGGTTAACAAGCTGTTTGTGCCCGGCGTCGATATTGCCGCTCATCAGGGCTCGATCTGTGCGAGCAGGTCGCAAAAGGCCGCGAGGCTTCTGGCCCTTTTCAGCTTGCCAATCGGCCGGGTAAACTCGGGCTGATCGAGAAAGGCCAGAACATTCTTGGCCTTGTCGAGGACCTGCTTTTCACCACAGAAGAGCTTTTGGTAACGCTCCACGACAGCGGCCATGTATCTGCGGATCATCAACGCCGTTTCGGCGGGCATCGGATCGGTCAGGTCGCGGTTTCTGATGCGTGTGAAGAGCAGCGGGTCGGCGATTGCACCGCGACCGAGCATCAGCCCGGCGGCCCCGGTTGTTTCGAGCACCTCAAGGCCCTGTTGTGCACTGCGGATGTCACCGTTGGCAATCACCGGGATCGATGTCCGACGGACCAGGCGTGCCGTGATTGAGTGGTCTGCCGAGCCGGCATATTCTTGCACAACTGTTCGCGGATGCAGGACGAGGAAATCGACGCAGCTGTCCTCGAGCAGTGATGCCAGGGAAAAAACCTGCTCAGGGTCGCTGTAGCCGGCCCGCATTTTGATCGAGAAGCTGCCTGATATCGCCTGGCGCAGGGCCGGGATAATTGTTGAGAGCTGAGCCGGGTGCTGCAACATGGCCCCGCCGGTTGCACGGGTGGTCATTCGTCCGTACGGGCAACCCATGTTGAGGTTGATATGCCGTGCCCCGGCAGTTTCTGCGTTGTGCGCCGCAGCGACCAGCGCCTGGACGTCATTGCCGACCAGCTGCGCCACCAGCGGCACCCCTCCGGTTGCGCTGCCGGCTTCGGAGAGATCGTTGCGCATCAGGCGTTTGCGGCTGACATTGCTGACGCGCATGAACTCGGTAAAAACCACGTCGGGACGGACCCAATCGATAAACATGGCGCGTATCGCACGGTTGGTCAGTCCCTGCATCGGAGCCAGCATGAGCGGGGGCTTGCCGCTCCGCCATGGCAGTTTGTTTGGCTTGCAAGTGTTCTGACCTGTTGCTGGTCTGATGCCGTTCATAGTTCGCGTCGCTGATCAATCAATCGTCGTAGTCATCCAGCTCTTGCCAACGGTCGTAGGTCGCGGCGAGCTCCCGTTCGATTTCCTCGAGTCTGTTGTTGACGTCGGCCACCGCTGCTCCTGCAGTCCGATAGAATTCCGGGTCAGCGATCTTTTTGTGCAGCGCAGCAATTTCGCTTTCGAGGGTTTCGATCCGCAGAGGCAGCTTGTCGAGTTCGCGTTTTTCCTTGAAGGTCAATCTGCGTGGCCGCTCTTGTTTCGGTTTTCCCCTGCTCATGGCCTTCGCTTTGACCGGCTCAATTGCGCTTGCCTGGCGCTGCTGCAGCCAGTCATCATAGCCGCCGACATATTCCCGGACCTGGCCGTCGCCTTCAAAAGCAATTGTGCTGGTGACGACGCGGTTGAGAAACGCCCGGTCGTGACTGACCAGAAACAGCGTGCCTTTGAAATCAGCCAGCAGCTCCTCGAGCAGGTCGAGAGTCTCGAGGTCGAGGTCATTGGTCGGCTCGTCGAGGACCAGGAGATTGGCTTCGCGGGCAAAAAGACGGGCGAGCAGGAGCCGATTGCGTTCCCCGCCGGAGAGGATGCGTACCGGGCTGCGTGCCCGGTCAGGGGTAAAGAGGAAATCCTGGAGATAGCCGATCACGTGACGTGACCGGCCATCGATAATCAGCGTATCCTGGTCACCGGCCAGATTCTGCTGGACTGTCAGATCGGGGTCGAGTTGCTCGCGCATCTGGTCGAAATAAAGGATCTGCAGGTTGGTGCCGAGCCGAACTTCGCCCTGTTGCGGTTCGAGTTCACCGAGGATCAGTTTCAGCAGGGTCGTTTTGCCGATTCCGTTCGGCCCGATGATGCCGATCCGGTCGCCACGCAGGACCGTGGTCGAGAAATCCTTGACCAGCGGTGTCTTGTCAAAGGCAAATGTCAGCCCCTTGACTTCGGCGACCAGCTTGCCACTGCGTTCTGCCTCGTGAAGGCCGAGTCGAGCCGTGCCGGCTCGTTCGCGGCGCTGGCGAAACTCTTCGCGCATTTTTTTCAAGGCTCGTACGCGACCTTCGTTTCGCGTCCGTCGCGCTTTGATTCCCTTGCGGATCCAGACCTCTTCCTCGGCCATTTTTTTGTCGAACCTGGCCTGTTTCCGGGCTTCGGCGTGCAGCAGCTCATCCTTGCGTTGCAGGAATGTGTCGTAGTCGCAGGCAAAATCAAACAGGCGGCCGCGGTCGATCTCGACGATGCGGCTGGCAAGATTGCGCAGGAAAGCCCGGTCGTGGGTGACGAAAACCAGGGTCAGGTTCTGGCGCAGCAAAAAGTCTTCGAGCCAGTTGATCGATTCGATGTCGAGATGATTGGTCGGCTCATCAAGCAGCAGGATGTCGGGGTCGACCGCCAGGGCGCGCGCCAGGAGCACCCGGCGCATGACTCCCCCGGAAAGGCTTGAGAGCTGCAGGTCGGCAGGAAGTTTGAGTCGCGACAGGACCTGCTCGATACGCTGCTGATGTGCCCAGCCATCACGGTTCTCCAGTTGCTGATGGACTTCGGCCCGTTGGCCATCCAAGCCGCCTTCACCATGTTCTGTGCGCCGGGCGAGGTCGTGATAGCGGCTCAGAAGTTCACCCGTTTCCGCCAGGCCTTGTGCCGTCGCCTCGTAGATGGTCCCGTCCAGGTTTCGCGGGACGTCCTGTTCGAGGCGGGCGACCCTTAACCCCTGCTCGCGGTCAATGATGCCAGCATCGACCTGGATCTCGCCGGCAATGACCTTGAGAAGGGTGGATTTGCCCGTGCCGTTGCGCCCCAGAAGACAGATCCGCTCACCTTTTTCAATGCGTAGCGAGATGTCCTCAAGCAGAGGGGGGCCGCCGAAGGCCAGGCTTATGTTGCGCAGGTTGATCAGTGCCATGTGCTTGCTTCCGGGAATTCAGGGGAGGATTATGGCAGAGCCTTGCGGTGATGGAAAGCAAAATGGAAGATTCCAGCGACCTGCCTGATTTTCAATGTTTTCCCAACGTCCATGGTGTTACACTGGCACCTGCAGTCATCTGTTTGGCTAAGGAGTTTAAAATGCTGGAACCTGGGCGCATGAACCTGCTTACGGTGCATGCGATAGATGATCAAGGTGCCTGGCTGCAGGCCAACAAGGAAAGGGCTCTGCTGCCGAAAACTGAAGTCACCGGGAACATGACCCCGGGGGACGAGCTGGCCGCCTTCGTCTATGCGGATCTCGCAGGTAAGCTGGTGGCGACCCTGCGGCGGCCGTTGGCGGAACTCGGCGAATTTGCCCTGATGCGGGTCAAACAGGTCAACAGTCACGGCGCCTTCATGGACTGGGGATTGGCCAAGGATCTCCTCGTCCCGCCCAAAGAACAAGCGG
>JBFLJZ010000371.1:0-2721 GCA_040882925.1 Desulfuromonadales bacterium | reverse complement strand
TCAAGAGGAGGTTTTAATGCGAACCTACGAAACAATCTTCATCGTCCACCCGGAAGTTGTCGGGGATGACCAGACCGCGATCATCGACAAATACAAGGCCATTTTGTCGGATCAGGGTGCGGAAGTTCTCAAGGTGGAAAACTGGGGTGTCCGAAACCTGGCCTACCAGGTCAAAAAGCAGTCGAAAGGCTGTTATATCCTGGTTATCTTCGACGCCGAACCTTCGGTTATTGCGGAGTTTGAGCGCCGTATGCGCATCGATGAAATGGTGATCAAGTTCCAGACGGTTGTGCTGGAGAATGGTTACCAGGCTCCTGCTGCCGCCGAGCCGGAAGCCGAAACGGCGGATGAGGCTAATGAGGAAGAGGCTGCCGACGCAGCTGAAGAGAAAGCTGTTGCGGCCGAAGCATCGGCTGCCGCCGAGGCCAGTGACGAAGAGACCACGAAAGAAGCCTGAGTCTCGAATCAATTGATGACGATGAAGAAGGAGAATAATCATGGCATATAGTGGAGGAAATCGTACCAGCGGGCCCCGCCGTCGCTACGGCCGTCGCAAGGTCTGTCGTTTCTGTGCTGACAAGAAGGCGACCATCGATTACAAGGATATCCGTTCATTGCGTTACTTTGTCTCCGAACGAGGCAAGATTACCCCTCGACGGATATCCGGCAATTGTGCCGAACATCAGCGCAAGTTGACTGAAGCGATCAAGCGCGCCCGCAATATCGCCCTGCTGCCCTTTACGGCAAGCCACTCCCTCGAGAGGGGATAAGTCAGTCAGTCAACGATGATCAGGCAGCGGGGGCTATACATAGTACTCGGTGCGTTGGCCGGATATGCCTTGTTCGGCACATACGCAGCGTTCGGTTTTGCTGCAGTCATTGTCAACCTGTTTACGCCGCTGCCGGCAGCTTTTGTCGGTGTGCGACATGGGTCGACAGCCGGCGGCATGACGGTCGCCCTGACCCTGCTGATCGTCCTCCTCACCGGAGGCCCGACGCAGGGGCTGATGTACCTGGTCCAGTTCGGCATCCCGGCTGCCGTTCTACCATGGTTGCTGAACCGTGGCGTGGCTTGGGACAAGGCAGTGGTTGTGGTCCTCTCGGCCATGACTGCGGCGAGTCTTGGCGGACTCCTGATCTTCTCCATCGCCGCCGGTGAGTCCCCGCTGGCGATGATCGGCGGCTTGATCGACAAGGAGGTCGCCCAGACCTCGACGGTGATGCAGGAGATGTTTGCCGAAACGGACCTGCCGGCCGACCAGCGAAAAGAGGTCGCGCGCGCCGTCGAAAATATGGCGACGTTTCTGCAGAGGGCATATCCCGGTATTGTGGTCACCGTTGCTGGCTTGATGACCCTTGGCCTGGTTTTGCTGCTGACGCTGCTGGCGCGCGGCAGGTATGTGTTGCCGGGCAAATCTTTCCCGCAATGGAAGGCGCCTGAGCAGCTGGTCTGGGTGCTCATCCTGTCGGGGTTCATCGTTGCCTTTGCAGACGGGCTGCTCGCAACAGTCGCCCTGAACATGCTGGTGATTTTGTTGCCGGTTTATTTCCTGCAGGGATTGGCGGTGATTGACTGTTTTTTTCGCCGCAAGGCTTTTTCGCCGGTCATCAGGACGATCGGCTACCTGTTGCTCACACTGGTCAACCCCTTGCCAATGCTGGTCACCGGCATCGGCGTATTTGACCTCTGGGCAGATTTTCGCAAACCTAGAGAACCTGAAACATAAGGATTTTGGGAGGATAAAGAGATGGATGTCATTCTGACTGAAAATGTCAAAGGCCTTGGGTCGATTGGTGAAGTCGTCAAGGTCAAGCCCGGTTATGGCCGTAATTACCTGGTTCCGCAAGGCCTGGCGGTTGTCGCCAGCGACCGCAACCTCAGCGAACTTGAGCACCACAAGCGCCAGCTCAGCCGCAAGGCCGAAAAACTGAGCCAGGAAGCTGCTGACGTCAAAGCCCGCATTGAAGCCGTGTCGTGTCATTTCGTACACAAGGCCAGTGAAGAGGGCAAGCTGTTTGGTTCTGTCACCAGTATGGAAATTGCCGACGCACTGGCGGCCCAGGGCATTGAAGTCGACCGCCGCAAGATTCTGCTCGAGCAGCCGATCAAGACCCTTGGTGAGCACGACATTGATATCCGGCTGAATGCGGGTGTCAACGCGACCGTCAAGATCGTGGTCACCAGTGAAGATGCACCGGCTGAGCCCGCTGAAAAAAAAGCTCAGCCGGAAGCAGCCGAAGAAGAGAAGTAAATCCTTTGTTGATACCGGGGGCCTGATCACGGGCCCCTGACTTTCCATCGAGGGCGAACGTGCCAGATCGCACCGAACATCGCCTGCCGCCCCAGAACCTGGAAGCAGAAATGTCTGTCCTGGGAGGGGTCCTGCTCGAAAATGAAGCCCTCAACCGGGCTCTCGAACACCTGCGCCCTACGGATTTTTACCGGGCGGCCCACAGCAAGATTTTCACCGCCCTGATAACCCTTTCCGAGCGTGGCGAACCTGCTGACCTGGTCACCTTGACGGCCGTGCTGAAAGAGCAGGGCACACTTGAGGAAGTCGGTGGCAGTGCCTATCTCTCCACCCTGGTTGATTTTGTCCCCACCGCGGCCAATATCGGTTACTACTGCAAGCTCGTCAAAGAGAAGTCGATCTCCCGTGAGCTGATCAAGGTTGCCACCGAGATTGCCGGTCGGGGGTACGAGGGCGGGGAGGTCGAAGC
>JBFLJZ010000370.1:0-2910 GCA_040882925.1 Desulfuromonadales bacterium | reverse complement strand
ATCATCAGCGTTGCGGTTGACGGTGAACTCTATGTCAACCGGATACTGGTATGCTTCTTCAAGGGTTTTCAGCAGACGTTGCATCCGTTTGGGAAAATCTGTTTTGGTCAACAGGTGTTCGAAGGTCAGCAGCCAGACCTCCTGGGCAGGTTTGCCTCGCTCGCGCAGCCGGCTCATGGTTTGCCGGTCGAGGACACCATATCGGTCGAGGTGGAGATCGATGCCTTCCTCGTTCAGCCGGAACAGCGACTGCGACTGCAGATCGTTATCATTGATATTGACCAGGTCGATATCTTTCTGCGAGAACCGCCGGATATCTTCGTACCCTTTAAGCGGCAGCTTCATCGGTTCGTCGAGAGCGACGATGCGCGGATAATCGCCTTCGACGCGATCGACCGCACGCGTTCCAAGACCAAGAACCAGGCGCAGCATCCCTGCCTTGGGGTCCATCTGCTTGTCCCAGACAAAGGTATTGTAAGAGATGCCCACACCGGCCAGCTCCGGGAAGTAATACTGCTTATGGTAAGAGCCTGACACCCTCTGCACGAGCAATCCCATCTGCTCCACCTGCTGATCAAGACCACGCTGTTTGCGGTATGTGAGCGCATCTTCGCTCATGGTGCTGGCGAATATTTTCCGTACCGCATCCTCAAAAGCATTGTAGCGGTCTTCGGGTGAGCCCTGGTTGGCACAGAAGAAGCTGTCGTATTTTCCCGCAAATGCGCTGCCGAAACTGTCTTCCAAAAGGGAACTGGAGCGGACGATGATCGGGTACTGGCCATAATAATCGAGCATGCTCTGGAAGTCTTCGCGCAACTGTTCCGGAAAGGTGCCGGTCAGCATTTTTCCATGCAGCTCCGCGCCCGCTTTGAAATATCCTTCCGGGGTTTTCTGCGCCGCGTAAAGCTCCCACCAGCCGTTGTTGACAATGTAGGAATAGTAAACATTCGAACCGACAAAAAAGGAATCGTGCTGCTCCAGAAGATCACACCACTCCGTGTCAGGCTGGGCTTCAAGGATGCGGCGAGCCAGCAACATGCCGACCGCCTTGCCGCCGATAAAGCCGGTCCCGATCATGCGGGCCTTGTATGACAGAAGATCATGCAGAGAAAAGAACCGCCTGGCCAGACTTAGGATATTATCTTCCCGGCCAATCAGGTGCCGGCACAGATGAGCGACCATTTTCTCCTGTTCCGCAGCAGCAACACCTTTGGCTTTCAGGTCTTCCGCCTGCAGGAACAGCCGATGCCAATGGTCGAGCCGGCGACTACCGGCCGCCTGGTCCTGGCTGTAGGCGCCGGCGAGCAGGTTGGTCGCTTCTAAACTGTTGGCCAGAGGGATAAAGCTTTCGCCCGACTCGCGGTGGGGAAGAAACATGGTCGGCGAGTGCCGTTCCCAGACTTTGAGCGGATGAACGAACAATTCTCCGTCACGGTTGTGAAGCTGGAGGAAAACCTGGGTGGTTTCACGGATGCGGGCAATCGTTTTATGGGCGTGGCGGTTGCGCAGCAAGGCAAAATAGGCAACCGTATCGAGTCGAAACAGGTAGGGGCAGGTCACCTGGAAAAAGTTCGCGATCATGTGATCGGTGGCCCAGGCGGACAAGAGCTCGGACAGACAGTCAAACACGTAGAAGGCGCCGACCCCTTTTGCCGTGGCAATCGCATGAATCGCACAGGCGAAAGGTTCGAAACCTTCGCGGGGATCGAGTTCACAGGTCTCGACACCCAAGTCCGCCCTGACTACCGGCGGATGTTGACCAAAGCGGAAGTAGATTATTTCGCGCCGTTCCACCAGGGCCTGTTTGACGAAGGGTTCGACGAAGTAACGGTAATCCTCGATATCGTCGACTTTCCAGACCACATTATCGCCGATTCTCAAACCATCGAGGATATCATCAAGGCCCCGGAAGCCCGTCGTGACCCGTCTGTCGTGCATGCTGTCCCCTCTGTGCTACCCATAACCGCGCAATAGACGCAACCGGTTGGTCGGGTTTGCAATGATACCGGGCCGGCACGCTGCATGCCGGCCCTTTTCCGCTCCGCAGGGTTAAACAACACCCAGTGCAACCATCGCATTGGCGACACGGATGAAACCGGCAATGTTCGCCCCATTCACATAGTTGCCCGGCGTGCCGTACTCTATGGCCGTGTGGTAGCAGAGTTCATGAATGTTGTGCATGATGTCCTGCAGGCGTTTTTCGGTATAGTCGAAAGACCAGGAGTCACGCTGGGCGTTCTGCTGCATCTCCAGCGCCGATGTTGCCACACCGCCGGCGTTGGCCGCCTTGCCCGGCCCATAGGCGATCTGTGCTTCAAGAAAGACTTTAACTCCTTCGGGGGTCGTCGGCATGTTGGCCCCTTCACCCACGGCAATGCATCCGTTCTTAACCAGCATCGCCGCATCTGAACCATTGATCTCGTTCTGGGTTGCCGAAGGCATCGCGACCTGGCAGGGAATTTCCCAGATGTTGCCTTTGGACACGTACTTGGCGTGTTTGCGGTACTGAATGTAATCCTTGATCCGGCGACGCTCGATCTCTTTCAGCTGCTGCAACAGTTGCAGGTCGATGCCTTTTTCGTCGTAGATGTAGCCGTTGGAGTCTGAACAGGTCACGACCTTGCCGCCGAGTTGATGAATCTTCTCGGTCGTGTAGATCGCAACGTTGCCTGACCCGGAGACCGAACAGATCTTGCCTTCAAAGCTGTCCTTGCGGGCTTTGAGCATTTCGTCGACGAAGAAAGTCGCGCCGTAACCGGTTGCTTCGGTACGCACCAGGGAACCGCCCCAATCGAGCCCTTTGCCGGTCAAAACGCCGGCTTCCCAGCGGTTGGTAATCCGTTTGTACTGACCGAACATGAAACCGACCTCGCGACCGCCGACACCGATGTCGCCGGCAGGGACATCCGT
>JBFLJZ010000369.1:0-15628 GCA_040882925.1 Desulfuromonadales bacterium | reverse complement strand
GCAGCGGCGAGAAGATCCAGGTCGTCGTCACGATCGCCAGGGTGATGCCGGTGACCAGGACACCGTTGCCGGTGACCTTGAGAGTCTCATGATATGCATGGTAGATGGTCATGCCTTCATCCAGGTGTGATTGGAAACGGCTGTAAATATAGATCCCGTAATCGACGCCGATGCCGACCCCCAGAGCCACCACCGGCAAGGTGGAAACCTTCAGGCCTATCTCGAGCTTTGTCATCAGCGCATAGGCCAGCAGGGAAACCAGCCCGAGTGGCAGGGTGATGGCCAGGGTGGCCTTGACCGAGCGGAAGGTCAGCAGGCAGAGGATGATGATTGCGGCGAAGACGTAAATCAGAATCGGGAACTGGGCCGAAGAAACTTCTTCGTTGGTTGCGGCCATGACCCCGACGTTGCCGGTCGCCAGCCGGTAGCGGACCCGCTCCGTAGCATTCTCCTTCCGGTATGCCTTGATCGTCTCCACCACTTGGGCGATGGTTTCGGCCTTGTGGTCTTTGGTGAAGATCATGACCGGCATCGTTGAGCAGTCGGCGTTGAGCAGGCCGCTGCTGGTCGGGATGTATTGCACCGCTTCGACCAGGACCTGCTGATTGCGCGGCAAAACCCGCCACTTGAGGGCGCCTTCGCTCCAGCCGGCATTGATCACCTTGGCAATGCCGGGCAGGGCAATCACTGACTGCACCCCTGCCGTATTCGACAGTTGCCAGACGAAGCGGTCGATGTTCTCCATGACATCGTACTCGATGCAGCCATCCGGGACGGTCTCGACGATCACGTTGAGGATATCGACGCCGATCGAGAAGTGCTCGGTAATCGCTTTGCTGTCGAGGTTGTAGCGTGAGGAAGGACGGAGCTCGGGAACGCCCTGGTGCAGGTCGCCGATCTTGATCTCGCTGGCGTGCCTGGCGCCGAATACCAGCAGTACTACCGCCAAAACGATCAGGGCGGCAGCCGGCCAGGGTTCGGCGATGCGCGACACATGCTTCCAGAGCCGGTCTGTGCGTTCAATCCTGTCGTGCAGTCGCTGCCGGTAATCGGCCGGGAAGCCGATATAGGAGAGCAGCACCGGCAAGAGAATCAGATTGGTAAAGATCACGGTCGCGACGCCGAAGCTGGCGGTGACCGCCATCTGCTGGATGACCTCGATGTCAATCAGCATGATGGTGATAAAGCCGACCGTGTCCGAGATCAGGGCGACCCCGCCGGGCAGCAGCAGCCTGCGAAAGCTTTTGCGAGCCGCGGTGAGGTAATCTTCTCCATTGAAAATCGCCGCCCGGTTGGCGGTGATCATCTGTACGCCGTGGCTGATGGCGATGGCATAGATCAGAAACGGCACCAGTATCCCCATCGGGTCGATACCGATGCCGAGCCAGGTGAGCATGCCGAGCTGCCAGATGACCGCAATCAGGGAGCAGATCGTGGCCATGGCCGTGACCCGGTGCGAGCGGGTAAAGAGGTAAACCAGGCCACCACTGAGAAAGAAAGCCCCGATGAAAAAGACAATAACCCGTTTCGCGCCATCGGCGATATCCGAGATCACTTTGGCATAGCCGATGATGTTGACCTCGATGAGGTCGCTTTCAAACTGGTCACGCAGTTCCTCGAGCTGGTGACCGACCTCTATGAAATCGATCTTCTCGCCGGTTTGCGGGTCTATTTCTATCAGCTCAGCACTGATGATCGCCGCCGAGAAGTCGTTGGCGACCAGGCGGCCGACGATGCCCGATTTGAGAATGTTCTTGCGCACCTGTTCCAGGCCCGCAGCGGTCGGCTGGAAATCTGCGGGAACCACGTTGCCGCCGGCGATGCCGTCTTCAACAACCTCGGTAAACCGGACGTTTGGCGTGAAGAGTGAGCTGACCCGGCTGCGGTCAACGCCGTCGATGAAAAAAACTGCATCGGTTGCCTGGCGCAGAGCATCGAAGAATGCCGGGCTGAACATATTGCCGTCACGGGCCCGCAAGGCGACCAGAACCCGGTTGGCGCCGCCGAACTCGTTGCGATGCTTCATGAAGGTCTGCATGTACTCGTGGCGGAGCGGCAGGTGCTTGGAAAAGCCCGCATCGACATGCAGTCTGGTCAGGCCATAGCCCATGAACACGGTCATGGCAACGAAGACACCGATAATCAGCGGGCGGGCGGCGAAGATGAAATTCTCGATCCGGTCGAGGATTGGCGAGATCATGGCTCACTCTCCCGGTCGGGCCCTGGCAGTTCAAGGCGCTTGACACCCATTTCCCCGACCAGGATCAGGGCACCGTCGTTGGCCTGGAGAACTTTGGCAATACCGGCCCGGTCGGCCTGGGCATGCAGCTCGAAGCTTTGGCCCTGATCCTCGCTGAACAGCAGGGTGCCGGCCAGGCCGGCGAGGACGATGCGGCCGTCACGCAGCCGGATGCCATCGTTCAACGTGGCCTGGGTGTTGCTGACGACCGGAGTCCAGCTGGTGCCGGTGTTTTCTGAGAGGAACAGGTGGCCGCGCAGACCGAACAGCAAGACCCTGCCCCGCCCAAGGCCCAGGCTGCCGTAGAAAGAGCCTTCATAAGGGGATGGCAGGCTCAGCCAGGAGCGGCCACCGTCATCCGAACGATAGATATTGCCTGCTTCGGCGGCAATCAGAATCCTGCCGTATTGCGTTGCAGAAATATGGTTGAGGTGAAAGTCGACCCAGACTTCTTCTTCCTCGGCCCAGGGGTCGTCGTGATGCTGATTGTCAAGGATCAGAGTGGCCGGGTTGAACTCGACATGTTGCCAGCTCTTGCCGGCGTCGTGGGTCACCAGGAACAGGCCGTAGGCGCCGATTGCGTAGCCGTGCATCGCGTCCCTGAACCAGAGGTCGAGGATCGGTCGCTCATCTTCAGGATCGCTGTAAACCTCATGCCAGTGCCGCCCGCCATCGCTGGTCCGAAGGATCAGACTGTCGTGGCCTGCCGCCCAGCCGTTGGCCGGATCGATAAAAAACACGCTGGTCAGGGTGGCCCGGGTCGGCACCGGCTGCTGCTGCCACGACCTGCCGTCATCTTCGGAGACCAAAAGGTGTCCCCGTTCACCGACCACGATGATCCTGTCGCCGGTCAATTGTCCGTCAAGCAATAATGAGCTGTCTGCCAAAGGCATGACCTGGCTCTCGACAGCCAGAACCGGAACGGCAGAAAAGGTGTGGACGAGGGCAACAAGAGTCAACCCCGCCAGCAGGGTGAGTCGAAAGGGTGAATGCAGAAATTTTCGGGTCAGTTGGTGCACGCAATAGCCGTTCAAGACAAAACGGCCGGGCCACTGGCCCGGCCGATAGTTACCGTATCGCGCGATTAACGTTTGCCGGAGCGACGCAAGGCTGAAGCCGTGAACTCTTTACCGCTAAATGATACATCAAAATTATACATCGTGTGCTCGTTGTTGAGATTAATCGCAATATAGCGGCCTGACTGCAGGTCGTAGTGGGTTTCTACGGTCGACCAGAAAGTCGGCACCTCGTAGTAATTGATGCAGTGCCCTTCGGACACCCGCCAGAGCTGGTCGCGGCTGTCGTACTGGTCCATGGCGAGGATCTGCCAGGAGTCTTCGTCGATGTAGAAGGTGCGCTTCTTGTAAATGTGGCGCATGCCTTGCTTGAGGTTCGCCTCGACCACCCAGACACGGTGCAGCTCGTAGCGCAGGTACTCGGGGTTCAGGTGCAGCGGCGTGAGGATGTCCTTGTACTTGAGCTTGTCGCTGTGCAGCAGGTAGCTGTTGTAGGGGACGTAAATCTCCCGCTTGCCGACCAGGGTCCAGTCGTAGCGCTCGGGACTGCCGTTGTACATGTCGACCGTGTCGCTGGTGGTCAGGCCGTCGCCGCCTTCCTTGGGGTTGTCGAAGGCGACGTTCGGCGCGCGCCGCACACGGCGCTGGCCGGGATTGTATAGCCAGGCCCGGCGATTTTCCTTATTCTGGTCGAGGGTTTCGTGAACCAGCAGAATGCGGCCGGCGACGCGCGCCGGGGCAAAGATCTCCTGCTTGAACATGGCGATGACGTTCTCCAGTTTCTCTTCGGTCATCCCTTCACGGCTGTAGCGGAAGTCGCCCTTCTCGTTGAACTCGACCATAGTGAAACTACCACCGCGGGTCATCGGGGCAACGCCGAAGTTGCGATCGAAGGCATTGCCGCGCCAGCGCAGGATGTGGTTCCAGATCGCCTCTAGACCGTTTTGCGGAATCGGGAAGGGAATGCCGTTGACCCCGCCAATGACACCGTTGCCGCCCTGAGCCAGCTCGGCCTTGGTTGCCAGGGACTTGGTCGCGTCGTAGATGCGCTGCGGCGCCGAGGCGCTGCGATGGGTCGGGTAGACATTCATTTTATACGACGGATAGGCCTTGAGCATCGCCAGCTGGCCGGCGGTGAGCTGGTCGGCGTACTGGTCGGCGTTGTCGGCCGTGATGGTGAACAAAACCTCGTCAGCGGCAAACGGGTCGGGATGATGCATTCCTTTCTGGTAATCTGCCGGCGGGGTGGAGATGCCGCCGTCCCAGGCCGGGATGGTGCCGTTGGCGTTGCCGGCTTTTTCGCCGCCCAGCGGGGTAAGATCATTGCCGAGGCGGGCGGCCTGGTCGGCCGTGATGGCCGCAAAGCCCTGCCCAGCGAGGAGCAGGCCGGCCATGACAAGTATCGCTGTCTTGATCAGGTGTTTTTTCATTCTTCTCCCTCCTTAAAGGATTAGAAGGAATACTTGATGTTGAAGGCCACGAAGTCCCGGTCGTTGAGAAGGTTGTAGCGATTGGCACCGAAATAGTTGGTATAACTCAGGTCACCCGACCAGGTGCTCTGGTAGCTGGCACCGAGACCGAAGGTGATCGCCCTGCGGTCTTCGATGAAACTGCCGCCCGGCCCCGGTGTGTTGCCGTCAACGTCGTGCGCCCAGGCGATGCGCGGTGACAGGGTGACCGCGCCGATGGCGTTGTTGTAGTCGAGCTTGGCGACCGCGCGGTAGCCCCAGGAGTCGGCGTCGGCAAAGGCATCAGAGCTCTCGGCCGGTTTTCCGGCATGCGCTCCCCCGGGTGCGGCTTGGTTGGAATTGCCTGTTACGTATGTGCCGGCCGATTCGAAACGCAACTTGCTTTTGCTCGGCATGTCATGCACATGGGTCACACCGACTTCGCCGACCATGACGAACTGGTCTGCACCGAAGGTCGGTCCGAACAGCTTGGTCATGGTCACCTGGACTTGTGATACATCCTTCTCTTCGTAGCCGCGGACATAGGTGTCAAGGTCAAGGTTTGAACCATTTGTTAGCTGGTTGTCTGAGAACGGGAATAATGGATTAATGTTTCCCAGGGGGCTCAGGGCGGCCAACAGCAATTCGACATCATCAACTTGCAAGGGCGCGTCTTTATGGTAGGAATACTCGCCTTGCAGGGACGCGCCAATGCTGTCCAGTGCCGTATTGAAGCTGACGCCGAACACCTGGATGTCCTCCGGGTACTCGACCCGGTATTTTGCCGTCTGGGCATACTCGTTGACGATATAGGCGCTTGCCAGGCTGGAGTCACCGGTTGTCGCTGCGTTGACTGCACCGGTTGCAACGGCGGTTGCCTCGGCAGTGCTAAGTCCTAAAGCTTCTCCCGTAATTCTTCCTTGATTGATAGCGTTTGGAATATTTCCCGGAATGGGATTAGCGGCAAAAGTTGCTATTGATGTAGCTGCCCCAGCAGAACTTGCGAAGCCGGACTGAGTCCCCGTTACGCCACTCAAGGTTGGCAGCCTACTGTGGTAGTTGATATAGTAGAAGCCGAACTCGGTGTCGTTCAGGCCCGGTGCGTAAACCCGCATCGCGAGGCCGAACTGGCCGTCATCCGAAGGTTTGTCGTCGGCGTCTCGCGGCACCATCATGAAACGGTCATCAAAGACCGGATCGGTCAGGACCAGCCCCTGCCAGCCGGTGCCGAGATCCGACCAATCACCAAATCCGAGCAGGACTCTGTCCCCACTTTCCCCTGCAAAGTCATTGGTGCTCCAGTAGAAACCGGTCGGGTCGATCTCGACCTTTTCCCAGTCGTACTGGTAAAAGCCTTCGAAAGTCAGGTTCTCGGTCGGGCTGATCGATCCCGAGACCATGCCGACCGGCACCAGGCCCTCCTTGAGTTCAGAACCGGGCACGCGCAGCTTGCTGACGTCGAAGGGGTTGATGACGTTGATGCCGTTCTGGATAAAGGTGCTCTCGCCCCAGCTCAGGACCTGGTCGCCGACTCGAAGCTGGGCGGGCATGGTGCCGATCTCGAAGTTTCCCCAGATGTAGGCATCCAGAAGCTCGGCGTCCTTGCCGACCAGGTCTTTGGCGTCGCTGCTGAGGTCGGTCCGTTCTCGGTCGCCGTCCTCGTTTTCAAAGTCGTAGAAAGCCGAGCCGCGTAAGAACAGGCCGAAATTATTATAGGTGAGTTCCAGGTCACTGGTGATCTTGGCGAGGCTGCTGAACGCATCACCGTCATCGTAGTTCAGGTTGCCGTCGTCACCGTTGACCGAATAGGCCCGGCCGCCGTTCGCCAGGCCGATAATGTCCTTGTCGCGATCCTCCACCCTCCAGCTCATGCCGTACGAAAGGGTGCTGTCCAGGCTGCCGTCGACCTCGCCGAATTCGAACTGGAAAGCTGCCGCCGGTGTCCCCCACAGAATTGCCAGCAGGACAGGCAAGACAACACCCAGCCGGCCGTGACGCCTCAATCCTTGCAGATTCATCGTGTCACCTCCTGATACGTGCAGAAATATACTGGCCCATAGAAACGAAAATTGTCCCCATCAAAGTTCGAGGAAAGATTCTTTATACAACACTCCTGCAAGAAAGCAAAACGCTATTTTACTTTATGAATGGTCCAAGCGGTTTACGTAAGCAGATAAATTTATTGGTGTTGAGATGTGAGAAAATTGAATTTTGTAAAGCAGGGGCAGACGACGATAAGTATCTTCAAAGCAGAATAAAACACTTCACCTGCAAAATGTGACAAGGGTTGTCAATCAAGGGGATACGGCAGCAGCAGACCCGGTGGGCGCAGGCCCAGCGATTCGAAAAAATGTTCCATCCATGATCGAAAAGACTGTCTTTCATGGGGAGCATAGATATCGGCGGGGATGCAGCGTGATGATAAGTTACATGTCCAGGTGCCCCGCCTGGAGATGGAATGCCAGCCGGGCTGTTTTCGGGCCGGACATCTCGAGGCAGGTCAAGCCGGCATTCTCGAAGATCAGGTCGCCTCCCCCGGTCAGGGTCTCGGCGAGGCGGGCCAGGTGAGGCAGGTGGCCGACGACCAGGAGTCGGCTTTCGGTCGATTCCTTTTGCAGCAGATCGAGCACCCCGTCTGGTGCCCGGTCAGGCAGGAGCACTTCGGTGGTCATGATATCGCTGTACGGGTAGCGGACCGCTTCGGCGACCAGCGCTGCGGTCTGCTTGGCGCGGCGTTTCGGGCTGGTCATAATCAGGTCGAAAACCAATCCGAGACGCTTGATGCCGCTTGCCGACTGTTTGGCCTGTTTGACGCCATCCGGATTGAGTGGCCGTTCGGCATCTTCTTCCGCCGAGTAGGCAAGCGCATGCTGCATCAGATATAATCTCATATGAGCAGTCCTTTAATCAGATGGAAGTTTAAAACTCATAACAGCTTACCCTGTTTGCCGGACCTGTTCAATTCTCCTTCTCAAGGGCTGTGCTTTTGGGTCGTAACGAGAGGAATCTCATGATCGCCGGTTTGCTATCAAGAATTCCCTGGACATTCCTGTTGCCGGTTGCGCTCGTCCTTGGCCTGGCGCCGTTACGGCCGGAGCCGCACCTGGTCGAGAAATTGCGCATGCTGGCACATGGCCAGCTGACCAGGCCGCTCGATATTTTCGACCTCTTGCTGCATGGCACGCCCCTGTTGCTGGTTCTCGGCAAACTCCTGGCCGGGCGTGCAACTACGGACGGCAAGAAACCGCAGCAGTGAAACCGACCTGACAGATTCCTTGACGTGGTTACTAACAGGATGGCTCGTCCTCGAACTCCCGCAAGGCCGTTGCTTGTTGTGAGGGCTAGAGCGGGGCGGAATTGGCGGCATGTCTTGCCGCTAGAGGTTAGCGGTAACCAGGCAAGTTAAGCCAACAAGGCTTAAAGACAACAGGCTGACGCTCAAAAAGTAAGGCAAACGCTTAATTAACTGTTAAAGAAAAATGAAAATCATTCTCCGTGTCTTGGTGCCTTCGTGGCAAGTCTTCGCATCTCAGCTCTAGAGCCAATTTTGCAAGCATCGCTCATAATAAACGGCCGGCAGCCCATAACGGCTGCCGGCTGTTTACAGAACTATCGTGACAATCAAAAGCCCGTGCTACAGATCTGACCTTGCGCTTTTGACTATTGTGCCAGAGGGATTCCCTTGGCCAGTTCATAGCGGCCGATAGCCAGGAGCTTCGATTCGACCTGCATATACCGGAAAGCCTTTTTGCCCGGTAGAACTTTACCCACATCGCTGGCCAGTTTCTTCATGACCGTCAGGCGGTCATCCTGAATATCGTAGTATTCATCGATCAGTTTCACCGCCTGCTCATCGGTCAGGTTCTGGTAGGCGGCCGCATAGGCCAGAATCAGTTTTGCCCCGCGTTGATTGACCTGGAAAAGCGCTTCCTGGTGTTTTTCGTAGACCGGCCAGAATGCCTTGCCTTCCTCTTCGGTCAGTTCCATGTTGTCCATGATGATCAGTCTTTTTTGATCCATCATGATCTGTTTCCGCAACTGGTTGGAGTCCTCGGCCATCGACAGGAACGGAACGGCCAGCAACAGGATGGTGAACAGAACGGATGTGATACGCATGTGCTTTTCTCCCTATGGATGTAGGTTTCTACGCGTTACGCGGTTGGATCGTAATGACAACCCGGCGGTTGAGCTGGCGTCCCGATTCGGTGCTATTATCGGCAACCGGCGCCGATTCGCCAAAGCCGATGGTGCTAATGCGATTGGGGTCGACACCCTGGCCGACCAGGGCATTCTTGACGTTTGACGCACGCTGCTCGGACAGGACCTGATTGGACTGCTCGGAGCCCGTGCTGTCAGTGTGGCCGGCGACCTGGATGCTGGTGTCTGGGTACTGGTTGAGGACCCGGCTGACCCGGCTGATCTCGTTGAAGGACCCGGCGTTGAGATTGGCAGAGCCAACCGCGAACAGATAGTCCGACCGGAAGGTGACCGCCAGGACATCGGCGTTGCGCTGGATGTTGGCCGCTTCGACGGCAGCCAACTCGCGTCGCATGGCAGCCTCCTGCTCATCCATACTCTTGCCGACCTGGTTGCCGATGACGCCGCCGGCCACGGCACCCAGGCCCGCGCCAATCAGGGTGCCTTTGGTGTTGCCGCCGATCGCCTGTCCGAGCAGGGCGCCGGCGGCGGCCCCGCCCGCGGCCCCGTAACGGGTGCCTTTTTCCTGGTTATTCTGCGGGGGCGCACAGCTGGCGAGAAATAAAACAACGAGCAACAGAAGAAACAATTTTTTCATGCTTGATCTCCATGGTTTTATATCTGGGTAAACGGTACAGAACGATGGTTATTATAACAGGAATTTTTCGGGATGCACATCACAATGATAAGTAAAAAAGTCAGCATTGCCGTCTAACGACAGGCGGGCGACTGGTCTCAGAATCCGACGGTCAGGTAAAAGATCGGCCCGGGCATCTCGACATCGTAGTTCTCTTTTTTCTTGCCGGTATCCCGGTCGACATCGGCGGAGATGTAGGAATAGCCGGCACCCAGGCCGACATGCTCGAAAGGCCAGTATTCCAGGGCGCCCCTGGCAAAGATCAGTTCGCCGTCATAGTCGCCGTGACTCATGCTCATCCAGCCGGCGCCGTAGTTGAACAGCAGATCATTTCTTAACGCGTAGAGACCGCCGACAAAGAGATTCGGGATCGGCACGGTATAATCTTCCGAGACCTCGCCGAGATCGGTGCCATCGCTGGCTTTGCCGTCTATCTGCAGGTCGAAGTCGATGACATGGGCACCGATGCCGATACCGAATTTTGCCCGCTCGGAACTGTAGAGGTCGTAGCTGAGGTTGGCGACGTAGAGTTTGATGTCGAGGCTGGAATCAACCGTGCCATTCACCGGGACGACCAGGTCATCAAATTCAAAAGTCCTGTTGACAGTTTCATCATTGGCGTCGTCGTCGTAGTTGAAATAATCCAGGCGGAGCCGCCAGCGTTCACCGATGCGGAAGGCCGCGCCGAGGAAATAGGTCTTTTGGTCCTCATCCAGGCCAAGTTCATCCATGTCGACTGCGACTTCCGGCCGCCCGTCCTTGGTCGAGCTGAAATCCCCGGACATGTCGTAGGCCATCAAACCGCCCCGCAGGACGATGCGCTTGTCCCATTCGTCGGCGGACAGCTCGGCAGCCCAGCCGTTGAGGCAGAAAACCAGGCTGAGCAACAAGGACAGGACACCAGCTTTCATAATCGAATATCCTTGAGACCTGTTTTGGCCTCCTTGAGGCAGCGTCTCAGCTTTCCTCTACCTGGCCGATTCCTTGATAACCCGACCGGAGGTCACAAACGCCCTGCCCTGGTTGCCGGCCATGACGCACTCGATGATCGGTGCATTGACTTCTTCGCCGGCCATCCACCTGACAATGAAGTTGGCACCGAAGCCGCCCTTTTGTGCCGACTCCGGCAGGTAGATGTGGGTTGATCCCAGGGGTGCCAGGGTCAGGGCTTTAGTATAGTACTTTTTCACCAGTGTGCCGCTGGTATCGTAATAATCGACCGCGGTGACCTGTATGGCCCGGACAAGATCCGTATTCCTGATACTCAGAATGTTGGCCAGGTGGTTCGGGACCGCCTTGGGCGAGCTGTAAATATTCGCGTAGACCGGAACGTAGACAGTTTGCCCTCTGGACAATAGGTAATCAGCCGCCAGCAGATGGCCGCAGGCCAGCAGGACGAGGCCGGCAGAACAGGCCAAAACCCGAAGTGCAGATGGTCTTTTCCGATTCATAAAGCTCCCGTTACTAAACGGTTGCACGGGATGGTGTTCTTGCCGATTATTAGAGTTCGTCCGGGCGGTACTTGGAACCCATGCGATAGGTCAGGCCCAATCCGGCAGTAAACTGGTTCTTGTCATCGACGATCGGGCTGTCTGCCGCGTCGCCCAGCAGCCGCTTGTATTCCACCATCGCAGCGATCCGCCAACGATCGCTGAGCGGGTAGCCAGCCGAGATACTGAGGTTGACATCCTTGATGCCGGCGTCCGCGTTGTATTTCTTCAGACCCGAGTCTGCCGATTGTTGAGAATCAACGCCGAAAAAGCTCTCCATGTAGTCGTCATCCACCAGGGTCGTGCCGAGTTCGACAAACACCAGCGGCTTGGCCAGCGGCAGGTCCGTACCGACGCTCAGCTCCAGCAGTGCGCCTTCGTGCCCGGAGTCGACCTCCTGACGTGCCTCTGCGTTGAAGCGCCAGGGCCTGTTCCGGTAGGAAACGAACCCGCCCACTTCGATGCCGCTGTCAACGTCACCGAGGCCCTCCAGCTTGTCGTTGTCGTCTTCTTTACGCTTTGCCGCCCGGGCCGCGATCAAGCCGGCCTTGAGGTCCTTTTGCCGGATGATGTTGACGCCAATGGATTTTCCCCGGTAGAAGATCGTATTCCGCCAGATCGCGGAAATGTTCGGGCCGAAGCCGAACTCGTAGTCGTTGGAGCCCTCGTAATCGGGCGAGACACCACCGCCCACGCCGATGGTGAGCGACCATTTGCGCTTGTCGGCCTCGGCATCCTCATAAACCGGAGCCTCGTTGATCTCTTCGGAAATGTCCGCCCACAGCTCGGCTTCGTCCATGGTCTCGCCTGCGGCCGATACGTTTGCGAAACAGACGCTTAAAAGCAGGGTTGCTGTGCTTAGCGACAATAACATTTGGCAAGTATTCTTCATGTTTCTCTCCTTGAAAATCAGCGTTAAAAAGTCCAGCTACTCTGGAATCGCACCAAGCTGAACCATCGCGTCAAAAGCCGTCGACCTCTGCTGAGCGAACACGCCGAACCAGCGGTCGTAAATATCCAGGATCTTCCTGGTCCTGTACAGGTCGGCGATCACGCGATCTGCGACGAGGCGAAAATCCGCATCGTTGCGCCGCACGGCCAGGGCGAAAGGCTCATAGGAGAACAGGTCGGGAAGGATTGTGTAGCTGCCGGGGTTGTCCGAGGTCAGGGCGAGCCCGATGAGAACCACCTGGTCGGCGGCGATGGCGTCGATTTCCTCCTTATTCAACGCCTCGAGGGCTTCTGCCGAGGAGTCCATCAGGACAACTTCGGCTTTCGTCCCGGCTTCTTTCAGGAGCTTTTGCAGATTCTCTGCCGTGGTCGTGCCCTTCGAAACACCGATTTTCTTCCCGTCGAAGTTATTCATGATCCTGGTTTTCTTCAGGGACATGAAGGAGCCGCCGGTGACGAAGGTCAGCTGGGTGAAATCGACTTTTTCTCCTCGGCTGATGGTTTTCGTCGTCGCGCCGCAAAGAATATCAATGCGGTTTTCCGTCAGGGCATCAAAGCGGTCCGCAGAGTTCACCGGAACGTATTCAACGCCGACGTCACTGCCAATCTCCTGCTTCGCCGCTTCGGCAATGGCCTTGCAAAGATCTATCGAGTAGCCGACGGGAGCGCCTTTTTTATTCAAAAATGACAGCGGAGGCAGAGACGCGCGGTAGCCGACCCTGATCTTCCCCGACTTTTGTATCTGTTGCAGGGTGCCGGTCAGCTCTTGCGCAGCGAGGGGAGCAGCCAGACAGGTAACGACTAGAAAACAGGCCAGAATCGATCTCATGACGATTTCTCCTTTTTTGGTGTCACCAACGAATTAATGCAGAACGCCGTTGAAATGAAAGGCGAATTCTCTGCTCAAAATCATGCCTGTTTCGCAACATGCTTCTGCCAGTCGGCGAGGAACTTTTCCAGGCCGATATCGGTCAGCGGGTGTTTCGCCAGCTGCAGCATGACGCTGTAGGGAATGGTGCAGATATCCGCGCCGATCAACCCGGCCTGCAGGACGTGCTGCGGGCTGCGCACCGAGGCGACGATAATCTCGGTGCCATAGCCGTAATTGTCAAAGATGGTACGGATCTGCTCAACGCTTTCCATTCCTTCGTGGCCGATATCATCGAGCCGGCCGACGAATGGCGAGACATAGGTCGCGCCGGCCTTGGCGGCGAGCAAGGCCTGTAGCGGCGAGAAGATCAGCGTCAGGTTGGTCTTGAAGCCCTTCTGGCTCAAGACCTTGGTCGCCTTCAGCCCTTCTTCGATCAGCGGCAGCTTGATGACAATCTTGCCGGGATCGAGCTTTGCCAGCTGTTCCGCTTCGTCAACCATGGCCGTGGCTTCTGTCGCCACGACTTCTGCTGAGATCGGGCCGTCGACCAGCGCAATGATGTCTTGGAGGACATCGCTGAAATTGCGGCCGCTTTTGGCGACCAGTGATGGGTTGGTGGTGACCCCGTCGACGAGACCCAGTTCTGCTGCCGCAGCAATTTCCTTGATGTCTGCGGTATCGATAAAAAATTTCATTATTCGCTCCTTGTATCGGCTATATGCAACCGGTCATGCGTATGTCAGCTGCGTTCCAGGTACTTGTCCCGACATTCTGTCGAACAAAAATAATGGGCTTTGCCTTTTGCCTCGATTTTGACCGCATCATTGCGCGGCACATAGGTCCCGCATTGCGGGTCGCGGATCATGTCTTCCCCGCGGCTGGTTTTTTCCGGCGGAGGTCCGGGCGGCCTCGACACGGCCTGTCTGATCATCTGGAATACCGTGTAAACCAGGAACCCGACAATCAACCAGATCAGCAGACGAACGAGCATACCATCACCAGCTTGAGCGCATCGGCGCAAGCTCTTCGATGCCGGCGCTTGCAGCGGCCAGCTCGCTAACGGTTTGATCAAGCAGCGGATGCCTGAGGTCGGGAGCGATTTCCCGCAACGGGGCAAGGACGAATGAGCGTTCCTGGACTCTCGGGTGCGGGACGCTCAGATTCTCTTCGCAGATCACCTGGTCCGCGTAAAACAGGATGTCTATGTCAAGGGTTCGCGGCGCCCACCTGACCGGGCGGGAACGTCCGAACTCATCTTCGATCGCCAGGCAGGTTACAAGCAATTGCTGTGGCGTCAAAGAGGTCTCTATCTGCAGCGCCGTGTTGAGGAAAAAGGGATTGTCCGCCGGTCCGCCTATGGCTTCTGTTTCGTACACGCCAGCGGAGCGAATCAGTACGATAGCGGATTGACCCGCCAGCGCGTCGCGTCCACCGCGTAAAAAAGCCATCCGGTTGCCGAGGTTGCTGCCTAGCCCGAGGTAGGCACTCTTCATGACAAATACAACTCCTTTTCAAAGGTAGGATTTAAACATAGTGGCACAGGTGCGTCAACCACACTGAAGACCCAGGTAAAACGAATCGCTGCACAACCTGATATAATTCTTGTGCAGGGGTTGCAATCATCGTACGATTTTGCTCGGGTTTTTACGGTAGCCGTGAGGAGATCATGACCAGGGACGTGGCAAAGCTCACATCCCCAGATGTTGCCTGGCATGCTTTACAAGAGGCTGATGTCCTTGCCAAGACACGAAGTTGCCGGCAGGGTCTGACCAGCGGCGAGGCGGCCGCCCGGCTCGGTCAATACGGTCCCAACCTGCTGCCCGGCAAGTCGCCGCCCGGTCTCGCCACCATCTTTGTTCACCAGTTTCTCAGTCCATTGATCTACATCCTGATCGTTGCCGGCCTGGTCTCCCTGGCGATCGGCGAGTGGACCGATGGTGGCTTTATCTTTGCCGTCATCCTGCTCAATGCAATGCTGGGGACGTTCCAGGAATGGAAAGCCGAGCGCAGCGCCGCGGCACTGCAGAAGCTTCTGAAAATCTCCTGCCGGGTCAGGCGTGACAACCATGTTCAGGACCTTGACGCGGAACAGCTGGTCCCTGGTGACATCGCCGTCCTGGAGTCGGGCAGCCGGATCCCGGCTGACGTGCGCCTGCTCGACGTGCACAACCTGTCTGTCGATGAATCCCTCTTGACCGGAGAATCCCAGGCAGTTATCAAACAGTCGGGTGTGTATCCGGACGCGACCCCTTTGAGCGAGCGGGGCAACCTGGCTTTTGCCGGAACCAGTGTTGCCCGGGGGAGGGGGACCGGGGTGGTGGTTGCCACGGCGCAATGGACCGAGATCGGTTCGATAGCGACTGCGGTTGCCAGCACGACAGTGGCGAAGCCGCCGTTGGTGATTCGCATGGAACATTTTGCCCGCCAGGTCAGTTGCCTGGTGGTCGGCTTCGTGATCATGCTGGCGATCGTTGCCTTCTGGCAGGGGACGCCGTTCAACGAAGTCTTCCTGATGGCGGTGGCCCTAGCGGTTTCGGCTATTCCGGAAGGACTGCCGGTGGCCATGACTGTCGCCCTGTCGATTGCGACGACCAGAATGGCTCGCCGCAACGTCATTGTGCGCAAGTTGACGGCTGTGGAAGGCCTGGGAAGCTGTACCTGTATCGCCAGCGACAAAACCGGCACCCTGACGGTGAATCGCCAGACAGTCCGCCGGATCTGGCTGCCGGAAGGCGTCTCTTACCGGGTCAGTGGTGAAGGCTATGCCGGCGCGGGGGAG
>JBFLJZ010000011.1:0-4090 GCA_040882925.1 Desulfuromonadales bacterium | reverse complement strand
TCTCCAATCCGGCTGGAGTCAGAAGCGTATCTCCCGGTGTTCAGGACAGTGGTTTTGTCGATGGGACTTCTGCGCTTTTGTCCTGACGCTCCTCGAGTTCTTTGACGCGGGCCGTCATCTCGCGAAAAGCATTGGCCAACTTGGCAACCTCACCACTGACCTCCGGAAAATCGCTGTCCAGACTATCACCCGGAGCCTTCTCGGTAAAGTCAACAAGTTGTCTGATCGGCAGAAAGACCTGGCGATAGAGCAAGGCGCATACGGCACCGACGGTCAGCACCAGGACCATGCCGCTGAACATGATCATGCGGCCCTTCAATTGGGTCAGGGTCTTTTTCAGAGGGGCCTGAGAGACTCCGATATCGAGGGTCCCGAGCAGACTTTGCCCGACATCGTGGAAATGACAGGCGGCATTGGAGCATTCCGGTTCATTGTAAATCGGCGCGGTAATTGCCAGGACATCATGTCCGTCATTGTTGGTGAACTGGCGGGCCTGCTCCATGGCACCCAGTTTTCTTTTCGGCTTTGATTCGGCATGGCACTCGTTACATCCCGCCGCCGATTTGTCAATGAACTTGTCCATTTCGGAGCTGTCCCGAGAGAACATGATCAGACCTTTCTTGTTGAAGATCCTGACATGTTCCACCTGGTTCTGGTCACCGATATTGTTGATAATCTGACTTAACGTTTCCCTGTCATCATGCAGCATGGCATAGCGTGTCGACTTGATCACGGTGTCGGCCAGATCCGCGGCGTGGTGAATCTCGCCGGTGGTGAGATCGCTTTTGACAAAGCTATACAGAAGCACACAGCAGGCGATGACAAAACCGGTGACCGCACAGGCAACCGGGACGATAGCGCGACTGTTAATGCTACTGAACATGACAGGTCTCCTCGATTTGGCAGGACAGCTGCGGGGTCGTGTCTGACCCCGCAGCCATCATTCATTGATGTCAATCGATCTTGCGGTACATCGCGTTTGCAGGCGACACTGTCGTCCTGACAGGCGCCGATCTGGCGGTCTCAGTTGCAAGTTCTTCCGCTTCCTGCGGCTGCTCTTTCCAGGCGAAGAGAATCGGCAGGCGGTAGAGGATAAAACGGTAAACCACGATGTAGATGCAGAACACCGTCAAGGTCATGATCACTTCGAAAAAGTGCGGGATCTCCTGGTAGAGCTGCCAATTGAATGTGATCAGGGATGTATTCAGACGATTCAGGACGATGCCGAAGATGGTGATGAACGCGCCCAGCCTGGCCACGCCGACGCGCTGGTTGTGAATCGCATAGGCGAAGAGGCACAGTGGCAGGATCACGGCTACGGCCATTTCGAACAGGAACCAGAGCCCCCAGCCGGTCGCCAGGTAGCCCCACTCGTTGTCGTGGGCAACGCCGATCAGCTTGATCGCCAGGTAGGTGATCAGGGCCATGCTGGCGCCCTTGGCGATCCCCAGGGTACAGCGGTCCAGGTTGTCGAGGAAGTTGCTGTCGCACCGCCAGGCCATGGTCTTCTTGACGACCGTACTGACTGCAATCACCATGCAGAGACCGGCCGGAATCGACGAGCAGAAGAAGAAGATCCACTGGAATGGCGCCGAGAACCAGAGAGGGTGGACCTTGCCCGGGGCATAGAGGAACAGAGCTCCGAGCGCCCCCTGGTGCAGGGTCGACAGGATGATGCCGGCGACGGTCAGGCCGATCGCGATTCTCCTGATGAAACGCTTGCCGCCCAGCCAGCCGATCCACTCGAAGAAAGCCACCGAGACCTCGGCGATCTGGACCGACAGATAGGTTGCGACATGCCAGGCCACCAGGAACAGCACGGCCGCCGGGCCGAACGCGACGGCCATCGGGTAGGGCAGCCGCCAGGGCTGGCCGAGATCGCAGAGCAGGAAAACCACCGCGAAGAAGTAGCCGAGCAGGCCGTTAAGCAGGGCCAGGCGTTCAATCGGCTCGAAATCGTGCCGGCCGAAGATCTCCACCGTGGTGCCGAGCATGAAGCCCGATGCCGACAGGGGCACCATGGCAAAGAGGCCGAATCCCAGCAACAGCCCCCAGGGATAATCATTCGAGCTATGCGTCACCGCACTGAGTCCGAACAGGAAACGATAGGCGATCACCGGCAGTCCGATGGCAAAGACGAGGCCGAGAATCCAGTTGAACGGATTGCGCAGAGCCTGGCCGAGGTATTGGCCCGGAGTCAGTCCGAGGAAGAGTTTTCTTTTCAATGTCCAGGGCTGATCAGTCTTTTCATTGACGTGCGAATCAACCAGCTTCACTCCGCATTCAAGTAAATGTTTCATTGTACGCCTCCCTCCTCGTCATGGTGTTCTTCGACATCGTGCTCGTGATCACCGTGACCGTCCTTCTTCTTGGCCAGAAGATGGAAGCCGGTAAACATGGCCGGCCAGATAGCCAGCACCATCGGTACGGTACTGAGGAAGTCCTTGACGTTGTTGATGATTGGTTCATTGCCCGGATTCGGATCAAAGCCGACCTCTTCGAAAGGCACCGACGACAGGTACATCCAGTGCGTCCCACCCAGCTCCTTTTCGCCATAGAGGTGGTTGACATAGCGCCCCGGATGGGTCTGAATGCGCTGGTGGCCAATCTTGATCAGGTCCTTGCGTTTGCCGAAAGTCAGCGCCTCTTGCGGACAGATCTCAACGCATGCCGGCGGCAGTCCGTTCTTCAGTCTGGTCTCATGACAGAAGATGCATTTCTTGATGACCGGATCAAAAGCGCTCGAATAACTGTACCCCGGAATGTTGAAGGGACAGGCAATCATGCAGTTACGACAGCCGACACAGACCTTGGAATTGTAAACCACGGCACCTTCAGGGGTCTTGGTATAGGCGTTGACAAAGCAGGAACTCAGGCAGGCCGGTTCGCTGCAATGGTTGCACTGCACCTTGCGATAGACCGGCTTGCTGCGGCTCTCTGTGTTATAGCGGTTGACCACCGTGTAGGCCTTCTCATCCGGGCGACGCTTCTGCTTGCCGCCATGGAAGGTCTCGTCAAAAACCGACATGTCATGAAACGGCTTGTCCGGAGCAGGCAGATTCTGTTCCTTGTTGCAGGCGGCCTCGCAGCTGCGACAGCCGATGCAACGGGTCAGGTCCACCAGCACACCCATGCCGTCCGGGTAGCCGGAAAAGGATCCGGCTGCCAGGGCCTTCTTTGACCCGGCCAGGGTTGTAGCGGCACATCCTGCTACACTCGCAGCAAGAAATCTCCGTCGACTGATTCCACTCATAACAACTCTCCTTATCCTAAAATTCGTGCACCCGTAATTGTCATCTCAATGGCCTCGGTCTAATGTCCACCCCCGTCACCGGACGAGGCGTGCGCGTCCGCATGATAAAAGGCATCGCCCTCGGCCGTTCTGGCGTGACAGTCCTGGCAACCGGTCGGTCCGTCCATTTGTTCGTGGCAGCCGAGACAGCTCCAGTGATATGCCGCCTTTAAACCGGGAGTATCGATGTGGAACTGGTAGACGTCCGCAGCTTCACGGTTGATATGCTCGGCGGAGAATGTATCGACGGCATGACAGTCACTGCAGCCGACCTCTGCGACCTCGTCGCTATCGGCATGACATCGCACACAACGCTCGTCGGTTGTCCCAGTCCCGGTTGCATGGTGATGGCAGGCCGAGCAATCCTCGCCGAGTTCGGTATGCATTTCATGGTCAAATTCAACACCGTCGAAATATTCTGCCATGACGTCGATCGTGACCTGACCAGGCATGCTGTCAAAGGCCTGAGCCAGGCTCACTGCGATGACCAACGTGAAGACCGTCATCAAGGTAATTACAATTTGCTTTGCACTCATGATTCTCTCCTTAGTTCAGATCAGAGCCGGTCGAGCTTCTCATTCGCTGACGTCACCGGGTTTCTCGTTGATATACTTGTAGAACATCGGGAAAGCGATGAAGAACGCGACACAGATGAGATATTCAACGCCCTTGATGTACTGGTAAAAATCCACCAGCGTATGAACGCTCTGCCATTCGCCGATTTTTTCGAGTATCTGGATCATGGTATTTCCTCCTTGGTGAACAACTTCCTCGACTTGCAAAGATCTAGATCCTGCT
>JBFLJZ010000368.1:0-4312 GCA_040882925.1 Desulfuromonadales bacterium | reverse complement strand
TTCGTCGATATCGGCGGCCTGGAAGGCCTGCTGCCGATCTCTGAAATCTCCTATGGCCGCGTCGAGAATATCGAAGACGTCTTGCAAATCGGCCAGCAGCTTGAGGTGGCGGTGAAGAAATGCGACTGGCAAAATGAACGCTTCTCTTTCAGCCTGCGAGACATACTGGCGGATCCCTGGAACAAGGTGGAAAGCAGCTACCCGGTCGGTTCTACCCATACCGGGACCGTGTCCAGACTGGCCAAGTTCGGTGCATTCATCACCCTAAAAGACGGCATCGACGGCCTGGCCCACATTTCGAAGATCGGTGGCGACCAGCGCATCAAGCACCCCCAGGATATCCTGAAGCTTGGACAGGAGTTGCAGGTCAGCATTGAAAAGATCGACCTCGACGAGAGACGGATTTCGCTCGTTCCGGTCGCTGACAAGTCTGAAGAATCGGCAGAGACGTCTTACGAGGAAAAAACCGACGCTGGGCTGGGGACTTTTGCCGACCTGTTCAGGAAAGCGCAGAAGAAGCGTTAGCCCGGAACGCCGGCGTTCTGCACCTTCGGCCGGGACAACAGCTTTCATCATTGGCAACGTCCCAACGCAGCATCATCGTCCTGCCATCCTCGACGATCAAAGGCCCTCGTCCGCTTCAGCAGCATCCTGCTTGACGCCGGTCCAGTCCTCAATCGCTTGCCGCAGCAGCTCGCGGTAGCCAGCCCCTCCGACCACCAGCCCGCTGTTGTGACCGGCGGCATCGATCCAGTAGATCTGTTTCGGCTCGACTGCACGGGAATAAAGCTGCTCAGCCATGGCCGGCGGACAGATGGTGTCTTTCCTGCCATGGATGACCAGCACAGGATTGTTCAGGTCAGCGATTTTTGCCAGGTTGTCATACTTCGCATCGATCATCCAGCCGAGCAGGAGGTTGAGCAGCGGGTAATGTTGTCGGCCCATGGCGGGGATCGAAGTGAACGCGGACTCGATGATCAGCCCGGCCGGCGGTACCCGCAGCGCGGTTTCCATGCCGACCGCGGCACCGAGCGAACGGCCGAAGATGATAACCCGGTCTGCTGTCCAGTTGCGCGCGCGCAGAAATTCCATCGCCCCTGCGGCGTCGTGATAGAGGCCTGCCTCGCTGGCTTTGCCATCGCTTCGGCCGTACCCCCGGTAGTCGTAAATAAATGTTGCAACACCCAGGTCATGAAGCAACCGCAATGTCTCCAGGCGGTGGGAGATGTTGCCGGCATTCCCCATGCAGAAGAGCACCACCGGGGCGTCGTCCCCGCCGGGGACCAGCCAGCCGAAGAGTTGCTTGCCATCAGTGGCGAGAAACTCGATCTCTTCGTAATGCAGGCCGATGCTGGCCGGTGTCGCCTGGTGGCGGGCGATCGGGAAGTAGAGGAAGTGCTGTTCGAGAGCGGTCCGGAGCGGCATAATCAGAACCAGGGCGACAACCAGATAGAGAAGTAGCCGGTATCGAAGCTGTTTAAAGAGTGCCGCTTTGGTTTTGCCAGACATACGCGGATCATTTTCGCCAGAAGCTCGGGAAGACCAGGACCAGCACGGTAAAGAGTTCCAGTCGCCCCAGCAGCATGCAGAAAGCGAGAACGAGCTTGCCGAAGGCCGGGACATGGGCGAAATTGTCGGTCGGCCCGACCGAGCCGAGACCCGGGCCGATGTTGCTCAGGGTGGCAATCACCGAGGCAGACGCAGAAGTCAGGTCCATGCCGACCCCGGCCATGATGAAGGACGCTGCGACGAAGACACCCAGGTAAACCGCGAAGAAGCCGAGGATTGACTGCATGACGTCCTTGGCAACCGGCCGGTCGCCAAGCTTGACCAGGCGCACGGCGCGGGGATGGATCAGGCGGTAGATCTGGACATGGGCATGCTTGAACAAAAGCAGAATCCGGGCGACCTTCATGCCGCCTCCGGTCGAACCGGCGCAACCACCGATAAACATGGCAAAGACCAAGAGGTACTGACAAAGGACCGGCCAGAGTTCATAGTCGGCGGTGCCGTAGCCGGTCGTGGTCAGGATCGAAACCACCTGAAAAGCGCTGTAGCGCAGATTGTCGAAAAAATCCGCATAGGTGCCGCCCATGTTGAGCAGGGCAATCAGGAGCGTGCCAAGCATTGCCAGGCCGGAGAAGAAGAGGAACTCCTCGTTGCGGATGAAGTCGCCGAGCTTGCCGCGCAGAGCCAGGTAGTGCAGCGAGAAGTTCACCCCGGCGAGGAACATGAAGAGGGTGATCACCCAGTCGATAAAGGCGCTGTCATAGGCGGCCACGGAGGCGTTGCGGGTCGAGAAACCACCGGTGGCCATGGTCGTAAAGGCATGATTGATGCCATCGAAAAACCCCATGCCGCCAACCATCAGCAGGATCACTTCGGCGCCGGTCAGGAGGACGTATACGCCCCACAGCAGCTTTGCGGTATCCTGGATGCGCGGCTTCAGACGGTCAGCGGTCGGGCCCGGCACCTCGGCCTTGAACAGCTGCATGCCGCCGACGCCGAGCATCGGCAGGATCGCCAGCGAGAGAACGATGATGCCCATGCCGCCGAGCCACTGGGTCAGGGAGCGCCACAACAGCAGGCTGGGAGGCATCGCCTCGATGTCGGTGAGAATCGTCGAACCGGTGGTGGTGAAGCCGCTCATCGTCTCGAAGAACGCATTGAGAAAGGAAGGGATCGCCCCGGAAAAGACAAAGGGCAGCGCCCCGAACAGGGCAAAGAAGGTCCAGCCGAAAGTGACAACGGCAAACCCTTCGCGCACGGACAGGTCGCTTGCCGAACGGAACCGGCTGTAGAGCAGTCCGCCGCAGCCCGCCGAGATGATCGCAGATAGGCAAAAAGCCCCGACCGCACCGTCACCGTAAAACCATGAGAACGGCACCGGGACAAGCAGGGCAATGGCCAGAAACAGCAGCAAAGCCCCGAGTATGCGCAGGGTCAGGGTGATGTTCATCTACTCGAAGAACCTTTCCACCTTGGCGAGCGCTTCGGGCAGGGCGAAGACCAGGACTCGGTCCCCTTGCTTCAGGCAGTTTTCGCCATCCGGTATTTCATAGCTCTTGCTTTGGACGATGGCGCCGATGATCGCCCCGCGCGGGAAGTGCAGGTCCTTGAGTGGGGTGCCGATGATCGCGCTGCCGTCCTTGACCTCGATCTCGAGGACCTCGGAGTTGCTCCCCTCGATCGTGGCGAGGGAGATGACGTTGCCGCGGCGGACGAACTTCAGAATCGCCCCGGCTGCGGCCAGCCTTGGTGAAACGCAGGCGTCGACACCCAGCGAAGGAGCCAGGTCGAGAAACTCCGGCCGGGTGACCAGGCTCAGGGTGCGATGCGTGCCGTGGTGCTTGCAGAGCAGCGAACAGAGGATGTTGGTTTCGTCATTGTCCGTTGCCGCGATGAAAACATCGGCGTCAGCGACGCCTTCATCAAGCAAAACGCGAATGTCTGTGCCTTCGGCATGGATGACCATGGTCTTTTTCAGCCTCGCCGAGAGTTTTTCACAGCGTTGCTGATCACGCTCGACGAGGCGGACGTGGAAATTGCGCTGCTCCAGGTTGCGGGCCACGCGCAGGCCGATCCGCCCGCCACCGAGGACGAAGGCTTTTTGTGCGCCGCGCCTGGTTTCTTCCTCGATCTGCAGCATGTACTGGATTGCCGGCAGTTCTTCCTTATGGGCAAAGATAAAGATGCTGTCGCCGACCTGGATGATGTCGTCGCCGCGCGGGATGATGGTCTGGCCACGACGCGTAATGGCCACGACGATGAAGCGGTAGATGCCGCGGATTTCGCCGAGCTCCTTTAGGGTCAGATCGCACAGTGGGCTTTCCTCGGTGATGCGATAGCCGAGGAACTGGATCTGCCCGCCGACGAATTCAGCGACATCGAAGGTTCCGGCGCGTCCGGCCAGGTTGGAAAGTTCGTCTGCCACGGCGTCATCCGGGTTGATCATCAGGTCGATGCCAAGCTTGTCTTTCGAAAGCACTGCTCCATGGCTCAGGTAATCGATGCTTTTGACGCGGGCGATCCGTTTACCGACACCGTATTCCCTGGCCAGCAGGCAGGCCAGGATATTGACTTCGTCGAGGTCGGTGACGGCCATGACGATGTCGGCAGACTTGATGCCCGCCTGCTCCATGGTCTCGGCGCTGGCGCCATTGCCGTGGATGCCGAGCACGTTGAGGCGATCCTGGGCGGCATTGAGATTATCCTGGTCGCGGTCGATCAGGGTGACCTCATGCCCTTCCAGGGAGAGCCGTTCGCAGAGAAAGTAGCCGACCTGCCCGGCCCCGACGATGAGAATGTTCAT
>JBFLJZ010000088.1:0-3338 GCA_040882925.1 Desulfuromonadales bacterium | reverse complement strand
TCGATGCGTTCCTCCGCATCTTTGCGTGACCATCGGTTCAGGGTGCCTGTGATAACAAAAGTTTTCCCGACCAAAGGGCCATCCTTCTGGATGACCACTTGGCTCTGTGGCTCAACCCCCGCATCTTGGAGTTTTTTCAGCAAAAGTTTCTTCTCCGGATTGTTGAAGTAGTCAACGATCGTTTCGGCGACTTTGTCACCGATTTCATGGATGGCGAGCAGTTGCTCAAGGCTGGCTCTGGCCAGGTCGTCGAGGGAGGTAAAGCGTTTGGCAAGGATTCTGGCGGTGTTCCTGCCGACGTGGCGAATGCCGAGTCCGTAGAGAAGCCTGGAGAGCGGTCGGCTCTTGCTCGCCGCGATGGCACGCAACAGCTTTTCGGCCAGGGTGTCTCCCATCCGTTCCATGGCAAACAGGTCTGCTTTGTTCAGTAGGTACAGGTCGGCAACATCCTTGATCTTGCCAGTGGTCAGCAGTTGTGCAAGCTGCTTCACGCCAAGGTTCTCGATATCCATCGCATCGCGCGAAACGAAATGCTTGAAGCTTTCGATGAGCTGCGCCGGACAGTGCGGATTGTTGCAGCGCGGCACGACTTCATCCGGGTTCTTGCAAACCCGTGTGTGGCATGCCGGGCATTCGGCCGGCAACGGAACCTGCTGCTCTTTACCGGTACGCTTGTCCTTCAGGACCTTGACAACATCGGGGATGACATCGCCGGCACGCTCGACAATAACATGATCACCGACACGAATATCGAGACGCGCTATCTCGTCCCAGTTGTGCAGGCTGGCACGTGAGACAGTGACCCCGCTGACGACCACCGGTCTGAGATGGGCAACCGGGGTGATGGCGCCGGTGCGGCCGATCTGCAGACTGATCTCTTCGACAATTGTCTGCTCCTGGCGTGGAGGGAACTTGAGGGCAATTGCCCAGCGGGGTGAACGGCTAAGCATGCCAAGCTCTTCCTGCAGGGCCCTTTCGTTGACCTTGACGACCACACCGTCGATCTCGAAGGGAAGAGTTTCGCGGCGTTGTTGCAGGTCATGGAAAGTTTTAATCACCTCGTCTGCCCCCAAGGCGGTCGTCGTCTCCTGCAGGTTGACACGCAAGCCGAGCTTTGCAAGGCACCTCAAGATTTCAATCTGGGAGGCTGCCGCAACGCCGTCCATACGGCCGACGCCATAACAGGTGATCCGTAGCGGGCGCTGTGCCGTGATCTTCGGATCGAGTTGGCGCAAGCTGCCGGCGGCAGCATTGCGCGGGTTGGCAAAGGTTTTCTGGCCGGCCTCTACCTGTGAGCGGTTGAGTGCCTGGAAGTCGACCAGGTCGATATAGATTTCGCCGCGGACATCGAGAACCTCGGGGTAGGGGGATTTTAAGACATGAGGAATATCGGCAACCGTTTTGACGTTTTCAGTAATGTCTTCTCCAACGAACCCGTTGCCCCGGGTGCTGGCCCTGGTTAACAGCCCCTTCTCATAAGTCAGTTCAATCGCAACGCCGTCCATCTTCATCTCACAGGCATATTCGAGCTCCTCGGAGCGAGCCAGGAAGTTTTTACGCAAGCTGTTGTCAAAGTCATAAAATTCCTCTGCATTCTTGGCATTTTTCAGCGAGAGCATCGGCATGACATGGGTGACCGGCGTAAACTTTTCAGCGGCGGTAAAACCAACTTTCCGGCTCGGTGAATCGGCGGTGACCAGTTCCGGATATCTCTCCTCGATCGCCAGCAGTTCACGGAACAGGGCATCGTACTCAGCGTCGGTTATCTCCGGCTGGTCCAGTTCATGGTAGAGCCGGTTGTGGCGGGTGATCTCCTCGCAGAGTTCGCTGTAGCGTTGGCGGGTGAAGAGGTCGATCATGGGTGCTGCTCCAACAAGTTGCAATAGCTGCGTTCGGGAATATTTTACGGGTTCAGGTAATATAGCAGATTTTTCCATGTTCAGGGAGAGATGAGCGCGTGCGGGTTTTGTCATGCAGATTTTACAATTAGATGGAAAACAAGACAGCCCAGCAGTCTTGCTATGTCAGTAACACTGACATCACGTCACTGGCAGTATGACGAGACATCCCGTGGATTCATTCTCCTCTACTCCGTTTAACCAATTGTTTTTCCAGCCACTGTCGGTTATATTCTCTCAAAGTCACAAGGCAATCATTCCCAGCCTGAATGGACAACTCAACACGATGAACTTTGACCAGTGGTTGCACATAGTCGGTCTGTTCTTCCTCTTTATCTTTTCGGCGTTTTTCTCCGGCTCGGAAACCGCCCTGATGTCGATGGATTCTTTGCGCGTCAAGTACCTCGCCGAGAAGGACCGTCCCGGGGCGCGCAAACTCGCCGAAATTCTCGACCGTCCGGATAGCCTGCTCAGTGCTATCCTGGTCGGCAACAATCTCGTCAACATCATGGTGTCGGTTTTTGCGACGACCCTCTTTATCGAGTTTTTCGGTCAGCGCGGTGAACTTCTGACCATCATCATACTCACTCCTCTCCTGCTGATCTTCGCCGAGGTCTGCCCGAAAACCTACGCAGCGAAATACCCGGAAAAGACATCTTTCACTGTCCTGCACCCAATCCGCTTTTTCATGTGGCTGCTGCAGCCGGTAACCTGGCTGGTCAGGGGTGTTTCAAACCTGCTGACATATTTTCTGCACGGTGAAGTGGACAAACCCCTGATCTCCGAAGACGAGATTCGCTCGATTATCGAATTCGGCGAACACGCCGGCGTGGTCGCCAAAGAGAAACGTCGCATGCTGCACGGTGTTTTCGACCTCTCCGAAATCCGGGTGCGTGATGTCATGGTCCCGCGCACCGAGGTGGTCGGCATCGAAATCAATACGACCTTTGCCGAGGTCATAGACTTGGCGGCAAGGGCACGTCATTCGCGCTTCCCGGTCTATGACGGAGATCTGGATCGAGTGGTCGGTGTCATCCATTCCAAGGAGATCCTCAGCTACCTGGACCGGCCCGAAGAGTTTTCCCTGCCCAATCTGGCTCGCCCGCCGTATTTTGTCCCGGAGGCGAAGCCGATCGAGGCGCTGATGCAGGCCTTCAGAAGCAAACACCTGCACCTTGCTGTGGTCGTCGACGAGTATGGAGGGGTTGAAGGGATCTGCACGTTGGAAGATATCGTCGAGGAAATTGTCGGAGAGATTCAGGATGAGTACGACGAGGAAGAGATCCTCGTCACCCAAATGACTGCCGAGCGTTACATGGTCGATGGCAGTGCCGCGATTCGTTATATCAACCGACGCTTCGGTCTGAACTTATCCGTTGAGCATGTCAACACCCTGGCCGGTTTCCTGCTGGATTCAATTGGCAGCATCCCGGAAGAGGG
>JBFLJZ010000087.1:0-4829 GCA_040882925.1 Desulfuromonadales bacterium | reverse complement strand
CTGAGGTACACCTCTTCTGCGACCGTCGCAAGATGGTTGATAACCGTGTCTATGTCGCCCCGGCGCTGCTGATCGACGATGTTGTGCGCGTCGCCGGACGCGTGCCGGAGATTCGTGAAATCAAGTCATTTATCGTTGAACGTCCGCGCTATGTCGAGCGGATGAAAGATGTCGCCTGACCCCGTTCCAGGCGACCTGAACGTTGCAAAAGGGCCAATTTTTTTACCGGCCCATAGATTGATGACAAACCCCACATCGCGTTGATGTGGGGTTTGTTTTTTGTCTGGTAGATGGAACTCAATAAATTCAGGACAACAGATGGACCATCTGTTGCTCTCATTATTTTATTCTGAAAAAGCAAAACCGGCAGGTCGCGTCCTGCCAGACGCCATACTTTTGTCCGGCAACAAAAGTATGCAAAAGTGCCTTTCTCCTTGCGGCGGGCATCTCCTTTGCAGGGTTTCCGTAAGGTCAAGTTTCGTCTATGACGGGGATTCGGTCCTGTGTCATCGGGCCTGACCTGTCTGTGTGATCTACAAGAGAAAAGCTTAAAAACAAAACCACACTTGCATTCCTCCACAAATGGAGAGGCTCACAAGAGCCTCGGCTCCTGCGGGGGAAGCGTAGACTTCTGGTCGATCAGAACAAGCTGAATTGAGGTTGCCGCCCTTGCGAGCCAGACATGCCCAGCGCAGCGCAGGTCCTTTTCTGCATACTCTTTTAGACCAGTAAAAGAGTATGGCGCCGTCGGGGGGCGAAACCCCCGGGTTCTGGTTTTGTTTTTATTTGTTTTCTGGACGCAAAGAAATTGCTGTATCCGGTGGGACGCGACCCGCCGGATGCAAAAGCCCTTCGCTGACAGCAAACTGGACCAACTCCTCGCCGGTTGCCTGCGACACGCTGCCGGCGAAAATTTTCCTGGGGCTGAGTCTGCCATCACTCCGCTTGAGCAACTGCAACATTTCTTCGCCGAGGGATTCACAAAAGACCTGGTTCTGGCGCCGCATGAAGAGTGCAACAGAGCCGACCGGCCGGAACAGGGTGGTCATCTCTTCCAGGTGCATCCCCTCCATTTCCAGAAGATCGAGTATTTCGTAAGCAAAGGGCACCAGGCGAAATTTGTTCGAACGTTGCCAGGGGGTCTCCCAGGCATTTTCGTGCCGCAGCGATGCGTCGGGCATGGGCAGAAGTTCTTCCCCCAACAGAGCCTCGGCGTAGTTGAAATGGTAGCAGAGCAGGTCGAGGAAGATAGAGACCAGGTGCGCCTTGCCGGTGCTCTGCAGCCGCTGGCTGAGGTAGCCCTGCAGCATCCGGTAGACATCTTCTGCAGACCAGTCATCGGTGTGCATCAGGCTGGCGTCATCAGCCCCAGGCTGCTGCCTTGCCCATTGGAAAAAATCCTCGAAAAGGTCGCTGGGGCAGGTCTGCAAGGCTTCAAGGATGACCGAAAAGAACGCCACCGCTCGACCGGTGTTATAGAACAGGTCGATTGCGGCGGCCAGTTGCCGACAGGTCTGCAATTCTTCCGCACTCCAGTCTGCCGAGCAGAGCAACTCGTACGGTGGCACCGGTTGTGCTTCGATGCCGTATTTCTGCCGTTGCTGCGCCAGGCGGGTGCCGGGCAGGACCGCCAGCGGGAAGATATGGATATGGTTGGGGGCAAATTCCAGCGCCGTGTCGATGCTCTTGCGGAAGCCTGCGCAGCTGTCCTCCGGCAGCCCGTAGATCAGGTCGAAACCGTAAATAATCCCTTCGGCTTCCAGCAGGTGGATCTTCTCGGTCAGGATATCCAGGTCAATCGGTCGGTGAATCGTTTTGAGGACGTGTTGATGCACCGATTGCAGACCGATCTGAATCGAACAGTTCAGTTTGCCAAGCAGGCCCACTGTGCGGCGATCGATGAAATCGGCCTTGGCTTCCAGATGGTAGTGCAGGTCGGGGGCGACCTGCAGCAGCAGTTCAAGCAGTTCAGCACCACGTTCCGGCGGGTAGTTGAAGGTGGAATCGAGAACCCACACCTGGTCGACACCTCTGTCGACAAACAGGTCCAGTTCGGCCTTCAGCCGTTGTTTCGGCAGTCTGCGAACACCCTGCTGCCCCCTGGCGTCGAAGCAATAATCACAGGAAAAGGCACAACCTCGCGCAACCTCCCACAGGACACCCGAGGACGATGGCTCGATGGCCCCGGAAAGCCAGGGAGACGTAGCGTCGTCCAGGTCGTAATGACAGCTTTTCTCTAAGGACAGCGGCCCCTGTTCAGACATCAGCGTCACGCCGGGGAGGGGTTGCAACGGCAAGCCATTGGCTAAACTGTCGAGCAGGCCGGTGAGTGCGGCCTCCCCTTCACCGTGGACCAGTGCGTTCCATGGGGCGGCAGATAACAGTCCGGCCGGGTCGCCGGTCGCTTCCGGCCCCCCGGCTATCAGGTAAATGGATCGGCTTGACTGGCGCAGTTGTCGTGCCAGCGTGATAATGCGTTGGCGGTTCCAGACGTAAACCGGGAAGGCGACCACGTCGGGGGTTACAGAGAGAATCGTGGCAAGGATTTCATGGTCCGATTGCTCGGGGTAGGCATCGACCAGTCTGGTGGATGTGCACAATCCGGCCGGCAGGGCTGCCGCCAGGCAACCGGCAGCCAGGGGCACCGCCTGCGATGAACGGCGGACATGCAGGGTACAGAAGACAATTTTCATAAGCGCACCAGGGTGGGTTAACTCTATCGGTTGAGCTGACTTTCGTCAACTGGGTCGATGCTGATGCTGACCTGGCCGAAAGTTGGCCGCTGCAGAGTCGGGAAAGAGCCGGTCAAGGGCAGCCAAAGACCATGGCCCGCGGCTAACTTTTGGCGCGCACCTTGACCTTTGGTTTGCCGCCCTCGTTCACTACGATGAAATCAACTTGTTTGTCACCAAAGCGTTGTTTGATCGTCTCGGCCTGCTTGGCCAGGAAACTGGCAACCTGTTCCCTGTTCGGGGGCCTCATCTGACAGCTCTGGTAAGCCTGGACAAGCTGCTCGTAAAGGTTGTCCACCGGGTCGGCTTGATTATCGTGACCCGGCGCCCCTGCTGTTGCAGACGTTTCGCTCGCCCTGCGCTGGATTCTGGAGGTATGCCGCTCGTATTTGCCCTCGTCGATCAGACGCTGAATCCGGTCCCAGTAGCCGCAGTAACTGTTGAAGCGGCTGGCAATGCCGTTCAGTCGGTAACGCAGGTCGGTCTGCGGTACGTACAGGGCGACCAATTTTCGCATGCGCGTGGTGAACTTGCTGCGCTGTTGTTCCGGCGAGCGTTTGTCGATACCCAGGAAGTACTGCTCGTAGCTGATCTCGAGTTCTTTCAGTTCTTTTTCGATCTGATTCAGCACCCCGGTGATTTTTTCACGTCCGACCATCGCGATGGCACCTCCTGTGCATAGCAGTCAATATAATGGAGCTAGATATGCTGGTAAAGAGAAACCTTGACAAGGCCGGCAACAACCGGTTCAAAGTATGGCGGATTATCCGGGGTTGATCTTCTCCTCACTTGACCTTTACAGGGCGTTGCGAAATAATGTTTTCTTAATGTCCGGAGATTTTATATGCCAGAAAAAATAGCGGCGGTCATCCTGGCTGCAGGTCAGGGTACCCGCATGAAATCGGATCTTCCCAAGGTCCTGCACCGGGTGGCGGGCAAGGCAATGCTGGCCTATGTGGTCGAGACCGCCCTGGCCCTCCAGGCCTCCCCGATCATTCCGGTTGTCGGTCACAGTGCCGACGAGGTCCGTGATGCGATGTCGAACCAGGACCTGCGTTTCGCCCTGCAGGCGGAGCAACTTGGCACCGGCCATGCCCTGCTCTGTGCCGAAGAGGCCCTGAACGGCTTTTCGGGCGACCTGCTGTTGCTGTGTGGTGATGTCCCCCTGTTGCAGAAAAAGACCCTGCAGGCCCTGATTGATCATCATCGTCAACATGTCGCCTGTGTGACCATCCTGACCGCGGATATGGCCAACCCGGCAGGTTATGGCCGGATCATCCGCGGTGCCGAGGGGGTCGATCGGATCGTCGAAGAAAAGGACGCGACCAATTCTGAGCGCCAGGTCCGGGAGATCAATACCGGCATCTATCTGTTCCGGGCGCCGCAGGTGTTTAGCCTGTTGAGAGATGTCGATAAATGTAACGCCCAGGGTGAGTATTATCTCACCGATGTCGTTGCTGCAGCCCGGCAGGCCGGCGAACGAGTCGAAGCTTTGCTGATTGATGATGCGGAGGAAGCGATGGGAATTAACGACCAGGTACAGTTGGCCGAGTCCGGCGGAATCTTGCGCCAGAGGATCAACGACGCTCACCAGCGTGCCGGGGTGAGCCTGATTGATCCGGCGGCGACTTATATCGACGCTGATGTCACGATCGGAGCGGGGACTGTGATCCATCCGGGGGTCCACCTGCGCGGCCGGACCAAAGTCGGCAGTGGTTGCGAAATCGAACCGGGTGCGGTTGTCACCGACTGTTCCATCGGCGACCGGGTGCATATCAAGCCCGGTTCCGTGCTGAGCGAATCGAGCGTGGGCAATGACTGCGCCATCGGGCCGATGGCGCACCTCCGACCCGGAACGGTTCTCGCCGGAAGCAACAAGATCGGCAATTTCGTCGAGACCAAGAAAGCCGTCATCGGTGAAAAATCCCAAGCCAGCCACCTGACCTACATTGGCGACGCGTCACTCGGTAAAAACGTCAATGTCGGCTGTGGCACGATTACCTGCAACTATGATGGTGTCAACAAGCACCAAACCACCATCGGAGACGATGTGTTCGTCGGCAGCGACGTGCAGTTTGTTGCGCCGGTGACCATCGG
>JBFLJZ010000367.1:0-4587 GCA_040882925.1 Desulfuromonadales bacterium | reverse complement strand
TTGACGGAGCCGGCGGCGACAATGCACAAGTTGTCACCGACGTAACGATCGGCCATAAACGACAGCATCACCTGTCGTTCGACGCCTTTTACAGTTGACCGGGTACCGATAACCGGCATGCCGAGCGGGTGGCCGGCCCAGAAAGCATGAGTAAACTGATCGTGGGCCAGGTCTTCGGGATTATCCTCGATCATTGCGATTTCCTGCAGGATGACCCGCCGCTCTTTTTCTATCTCTTCGGCATTGAAACTGGAATGGCAGATCATGTCGCCAAGCAGGTCGACCGCCAGCGTCAGCTTCTCAGCAAGGATCTTGACGAAATAGCAACTGAATTCACGGCTGGTAAAACCGTTGATAAGGCCGCCGACCGAATCGACTTCGCGGGCCAGACATTGAGCTGTGCGACGCTTTGTCCCCTTGAACAGCATATGCTCGACAAAGTGAGAGATGCCGTTCAGAGCCATGGGTTCATGGCGTGAGCCATTGTTCACCCAGACCCCGAGGGAAACAGAATGGCATCCGGGCACATCTTCGGAAAGGACCCGGATGCCATTATCGAGCACCGTACGTTGAGTCATGAATACCTGAAGCTTAATTGTCCTCGGGCAGCTTCTGGCCGAGGGCTTCTTTACGTGACAGCTTGATTTTGCCCTGCTTGTCGATGCCGATGCACTTGACCAGGACCCTGTCACCTTCGTGCAAAACATCGGTGACCGCTCGAACCCGCTCCTTGTCCAGCTCGGAGATGTGAACCAGACCGTCAGTACCGGGGAAGATTTCGACGAAAGCGCCGAATTCCATGATTTTACGGACCGTGCCATAGTAGAGCTTGCCGACTTCTGCTTCCTGGATCAACTCACGAATCATCTTGATAGCGAGTTTGGCGGCTTCGCCATCGGTCGATGCGATATGGATCGTACCATCATCCTGGATATCGATCGCGCAACCGGTCGCTTCGATCACGCCGCGCACGTTTTTGCCGCCGGAACCGATAACCGTCCGCACTTGGTCGGATTTGACCTTGATACTGGTGATCCGCGGAGCATATTTGGACAGTTCTGCGCGTGGCTTGTCGATGCTCTTGGCCATCTCGCCGAGGATGTGGATGCGGCCTTCCTTGGCCTGCTGCAGCGCCTGGGTCATGATTTCCCTGGTGACGCCGGAGATCTTGATATCCATCTGCAGGGCGGTGATGCCGGCTGCAGAACCGGTGACCTTGAAGTCCATATCGCCGAGATGGTCCTCGTCGCCGAGAATGTCGCTGAGGATTGCAACGTCGTCGCCTTCCTTGATCAGCCCCATGGCGATTCCGGCAATTGCTTCCTTGACCGGCACGCCGGCGTCCATCAGCGATAGAGAGGCGCCGCAAACCGAAGCCATGGATGAGGAGCCGTTCGATTCGAGGATATCCGAAACGATACGGATCGTGTACGGGAAATCCTCATGCTTGGGCAGGATCTTCGAGGCGCTGCGCTCGGCCAGCATACCGTGACCGATTTCGCGACGACCGGGGAAAAGGCGCATACTCGTTTCGCCGACGCAGAACGGCGGGAAGTTGTAGTGCAGCATAAATTTCTTGAAATCCATGCCCTGCACATTGTCCATGCGCTGCTCATCGATCTTGGTCCCGAGGGTCGCTGCGACCAGGGCCTGAGTTTCCCCACGGGTGAACAGGGCGCTGCCGTGCGAACGGGGCAGTATGCCTGTCTCGCAGGTGATCGGACGAATCGTGCTCATGTCACGACCGTCGATACGGACGCGTTCTTTGGTGACCATCTGACGCACGACGCGTTTCTCGATAGACCCGAGAATCGCACTGATTTCGCCTTCGCGACCCTCGTACTGTTCGACAAGCTGCTCCTTGACTGCAGTGCGATTGTCAGCCAGAGCGGCATAGCGCTCCTGCTTGGTCCTGATCTTGACCGCTGCGGCAACCCCGGCCTCGGCCAACTCCGTAACCTTGGCTTCCAGCTGCGCATCGGTCTCGGCAACGACAAATTCACGCTTTTCCAGACCAACCAGTTTGGCGAGCTCGGTCTGCGCTTCGATCAGCGGCTGCAGGGCCTGATGACCAAAGAAGATCGCATCGAGCATCTCGGCTTCACTGAGGAAGTCCGATTCGCCTTCAACCATCATGACCGCTTCTTTCGAACCGGAGACAACGATCTCGACATCACTCTCTGCCATCTGCTCAAGGGTCGGGTTGGCGATCAGCTTGCCGTCCACCCGACCGACGCGTACCGCGGCGATCGGGCCTTCGAAAGGAATATTTGATACCGCGACGGATGCCGAAGCAGCCACCATGGCAAGGGTATCGGGATCGTTGACCATATCAGCCGAGATAACTGTCGGCATGATCTGGGTTTCGAACATATAGCCCTTGGGAAAGAGCGGGCGCATCGGCCGGTCGATCAATCGGCAGATCAAGGTTTCGCGCTCTGTAGAACCGCGCTCGCGGCGGAAGAAGGAGCCGGGGATCTTGCCACCGGCATAAAATTTTTCCTGGTAGTTGACGGTCAGGGGGAAGAAGTCCTGTCCTTCCCGCATTTTCGTCGCGGAGACGACGGTAGAAAGCACCTTGGTCTCGCCGTAGGTAATGACGACAGCGCCGTCAGCCTGACGGGCCATCTTGCCCGTCTCCATGGTCAACGGCTGGCCGTTGAACTCGATTTCTACTTTCTGATAAGCCATCTTTTCCTCTTTCTGACCGGACGTCCGGTCACCTGTAATCTACTGCTTCCTAAAATGGCAGAGGAGGATGGCCTGAGACAGCTCCTGATGTCATACTGATCAGAACCTCTCTCCGGACAACCTCCCGGCCTCGACACTTGCAAATAAAAGGCAGCAGGCTCAGGAGAATAGCGAGCTTGCTGCCTGATTTTAACGGCGGATACCCAGTTCCTTGATCACCGTACGGTAACGCTCGACATCCTTGCTTTTCAGGTAATCGAGCAGGCGACGGCGCTGGCCGACAATTTTCAACAGGCCACGGCGGGAATGGTGGTCCTTTTTGTGGGTACGGAAATGATCCGTCAGATAGGTAATGCGCTCGGAAAGAAGAGCGATCTGAACTTCCGGGGAACCCGTATCACCGTCATGGGTTTTGAATTTTTCTATGATTTCCTGTTTGCGTTCTGTGGCCAGCACGGCGCCACCTCCTTGATCTTTTTCTGTGAGTTATAGTTATCTTCAGCATATAGCTGGGCTAAAGAAGCGTTATGTACCATAAAAACACAGCAGTGTAAAGCATTTATCCTTGATCGTCATGAACTGGAAAAACTTTTAAAAGTTCGAAATCTCCAGGTCTTTTGCCGTGACCTCCGGATGTGTAACGGGCGATCGCAACCAGAGCATTTCCCGACAGCAACCTGACCTTCGCACCGACCGCTGGCTCTTCGCCTGACAGCTCTGCCAGGCAAGGCGCGACGCCGTTCTGCAGGCGCTCGAGAATCACGCCGGCAACGTTCAGTGCCGGCCAGTCATCCAGGACCTCTGCCAGGGGCAGCAACGGCAGCGGCCGGCCCTGCTCGAATAAATCCTGCAAAACCTCCAGTGGGTAACTGGCCTCGAGATCGAAGCGCCCGCAATTCAAGCGCCGCAATTCAGTCATGTGTGCGCCGCAACCGAGGATTTGCCCGAGATCGTGGCAAAGGGTCCTGACGTAGGTGCCTTTGCTGCAATTGAGCGTAAAAGCCAGATATGGTGCTGAGAATTCGTCGACCAGCAAACTTTTGACGGCAACTCTGCGTGGCTCACGCTCAACCTCGATCCCTTGGCGGGCCAGTTTGTAGAGGGGCTGGCCGTCTTTTTTCAGTGCAGAATACATCGGTGGGAGCTGTTCGATTTCGCCGAGGAAATTTTCCATGGCCGCTTCAATGGCCAGCCTGTCGACAGATTGCCAGGCTTTTTCTTCGAGGATATCGCCCGTAGAGTCCTGGGTGTCGGTGACGCTCCCCAGCTTCAGGGTCGCACGGTAGGTCTTATCACCAGCCATCAGGTACTCGATCAGGCGTGTCGCAGTGCCAACGGCGACCGGTAAAACCCCGGTTGCCATCGGGTCGAGCGTACCGGCATGCCCGACCCGTCGGGTTTTGACCATGCGGCGGACCCGGCGGACGACATCGAAGGAGGTCATGCCGGCCGGTTTATCGATAACCAGGACACCGTTCATTTTTGCTCGGCGAGCAGCAGGGCAACCTTTTCATCGACCCATTTCCGGATTGTCTCGAGATCGCCATCGACCGTAGCGCCGGCGGCATTGTGGTGGCCGCCGCCAGCCATGGTCCGCGCCAAGGCACCGACATCGATATTGCCTTTCGAACGGAACCCGACCTTGAAGGTGTCTGCTGCCAATTGACGGAAGAAAATCGCGACTTCGACACCGCGAATCGAGCGGGGATAATTGATGAACCGGTCAGTGTGTTCTGCGCGGGCGCCGGACTTGTCATACATCTCCAGCGTGACGGCAAGAGACGCATAGCGGCCACAGGCAGAGACCTGCAGGGTCGGCAGCGCCATACCGAGCAGGCACAGCCGCTCCTTCTCCTGGCTTTCGTAAAGACCTGAGGCAATCGACCAGGGATCGAC
>JBFLJZ010000086.1:0-13815 GCA_040882925.1 Desulfuromonadales bacterium | reverse complement strand
CATGATCAAGGAAGCGATTGGCAAGGTTGTTGCCGGGCATGATCTGGCCGAAACCGAGATGATCGAAGTGATGAATCAGATTATGGGCGGCGAGGCGACTCCTGCCCAGGTCGGCTCGTTCATTACCGCGTTGCGCATGAAAGGCGAAACGATTGACGAGATTGCCGGTGCGGCCCGGGTCATGCGTGATCACGCGACGCCGATCCGGGTCGGCAAGGCCCTCGATATCGACCGTGAAGAGATCAACCTGGATCGCGAGACGATTCTGGATACCTGCGGCACGGGAGGCAGCGGAACCAGGAGCTTCAACATTTCGACAACGGTTGCGTTTGTTGTTGCGGCATGCGGTGTCAAGGTGGCCAAGCATGGCAACCGCAGCATCTCGTCAGCCTGCGGCAGCGCCGATGTCCTCGAAGCCCTTGGCGTCAACCTGAACGTGACCACGCAGCAGGTCGAGAGCTGCATTAAAGAGATTGGTGTCGGCTTCCTCTTTGCCCCGGCCCTCCACGGTGCGATGAAACACGCGATCGGGCCCCGGCGTGAAATCGGTATACGGACGGTTTTCAATATTCTCGGGCCACTGACCAACCCTGCTGGTGCTGATCGCCAGGTGCTCGGTGTGTATGACGAAAAACTGGTGGACGTGATGGCCAAGGTCCTGGTCAAGCTCGGCTGTCGGCGAGGTTTTATCGTGCATGGCCTGGATGGCATGGATGAAGTGACTCTGACCGGACCGACACGAATCGGCGAAATTCGCGATGGCAGCGTCAGCCTGGCGACGATTGAACCGGAAGATTTCGACTTGCGCCGTTGCACTCTTGGGGACCTGCAGGGCGGTGATGCAGTTGAAAATGCCGCGATTGTTATGGCTGTCCTCGCCGGAAAGCCAGGGCCGAAACGGGATGTTGTGCTTTTGAATGCTGCTTACGCGCTGCTCGCATCCGGCCTGGTCAAGGACGTCGAAGCAGGTCTTGCAAGAGCCCGTGCAGCGATTGATGATGGCCAGGCCATGGCCAGACTCAAGGGTCTGATCGCGATGACGAATGCCTGAACGTTACGCTGAGATTTGATACTGATATGATTCTCGATAAAATTGCCGAGCACAAGCGCCGGGAAGTTGCCCAGGCGAAAGAGCGCCGTCCCATCGACTCTTTACAGAGAGGCGTCGGTGAACTGGAAGACCTGCCCAGGGGGTTCCTGCGCGCCCTGCGCGCTGCTGCCGGCTCGGGATGGACGGCGATGATTGCCGAGGTCAAAAAGGGCTCGCCGAGTCAAGGGGTGATCCGCGAGGATTTCGACCCCCTGACGATTGCCGAGATCTATCAGGAGAATGGCGCGACCTGCCTGTCGGTTTTGACCGATGAACGCTTCTTCATGGGACATCTGCAGTCCCTCGGCCAGATCCGGGAAGTGGTCAACCTGCCGCTGCTGCGCAAGGACTTCATTTGTGATCCATACCAGATTTACGAAGCGCGGGTTGCCGGTGCCGATGCCATCCTGCTGATTGCCGCCATGCTTGATGCCGGGCAACTGGCAGAGTACAATGCCCTGGCTGAAGAGCTGCAACTCGATGTTCTGATGGAAGTTCACGACGAAACGGAACTGCAGATGGTCCTGGACACCGACTGTGAACTGATTGGTATCAACAACCGTGACCTGCAGACTTTTACAACCGACCTGGCCACCACGGAGCGATTGCTGCCCTGGATACCGGACGATTACTTTGTCGTTACTGAAAGCGGCATTACCTGCCGCGCTGATGTTGTCCGCCTGCAGCAGGCCGGAGCCAGAGGGTTCCTGGTCGGTGAATCGCTGATGCGTGAAGATGATATCGGCGCCAAGCTGCGGGAGCTGCAAGGCCAGACAGACTGAGTCGATATGACTTGTATCCGATAACATTAAGTCAAGGAGAGACCTCATGCAGAGTAAATTTCTTCTCAGCGAAGATCAGATGCCCAGGCAGTGGTACAATATCATCCCGGACATGCCGGGACAGATGGCACCGGTCATTCATCCCGGGACTCTGCAGCCGGTGACCCCGGACGACCTGCTGCCGCTTTTTCCGATGGGGCTCATCGAACAGGAAGTCTCCCCGCAGCGCTGGATTGATATCCCGGAAGAAGTCCTGGAGATTTACAAGCTGTGGCGGCCGTCTCCCCTGTATCGTGCGCATAGGTTGGAAAAAGCGCTCGGTACGCCGGCAAAAATATACTACAAGTACGAGGGCGTTTCGCCGGCCGGGTCGCATAAACCGAATACCGCCGTGCCGCAGGCTTACTACAACAAGCTTGCCGGGACCAAGCGAATTGCTTCCGAAACCGGTGCCGGGCAGTGGGGGTCGTCGATCGCGCTCGCCTGCCAGCACTTCGGTCTCGAGTGTACGGTCTATATGGTCAAGGTCTCCTATGGCCAGAAACCTTACCGCAAAAGCATGATGCAGTTGTGGGGTGCTGAGGTCTTCCCGTCGCCTTCGGACCGCACCAATGCCGGCCGGTCGATTCTTGCTGAAGAGCCAGACAATCAGGGCTCACTGGGAATCGCGATCAGTGAAGCGGTTGAGGATGCCGCGACCCACGAGGATACCCGCTATTCTCTCGGCAGCGTCCTCAATCATGTCTGCCTGCATCAGACGATCATCGGTCTTGAAGCGAAAGAACAACTCAAGATTGCCGGCGACTACCCCGACGTGGTGATCGGCTGTCACGGCGGTGGTTCGAACTTTGCCGGCATCGCTTTTCCCTTTGTCGCGGACAAGGCGAATGGCAAGGATGTTCGTGTCCAGGCTGTTGAGCCGGCCAGTTGCCCGACACTGACCAAGGGCGTGTATGAGTTTGATTACGGCGATACGGCAAAAATGGCGCCGATTTCCCGCATGTATACCCTTGGCCACGACTTTATGCCCCCCGGCATCCATGCCGGTGGTCTGCGCTATCACGGTGCCGCACCACTGGTGTCACAACTGGTTCACGAAGGGGTTGTCGAGACCAGGGCGGTGCCGCAGATCGCCTGTTTCGAAGCGGCAGTCATGTTCGCCCGCACCGAGTCGATCATCCCGGCCCCCGAATCGTCTCACGCCATTCGTGGCGCAATCGACGAAGCGTTGCTGGCCAAGGAAGAAGGTCAGGAAAAGACCATTCTTTTCAACCTGTCGGGACACGGTCATGTCGATATGGCCGCATACGATGCCTACTTCAATAATGAACTGCGGGATTATGAATATCCTGAAGCAGCGATCAAGGAATCGCTGTCGCATTTACCGAAAGTTGGTTAATTGATGGCAGGTTACGGAATGCCGCGGGTGAAGATCTGCGGCATTACCAATCTTGACGATGCTCGTTACGCATCGGCCTGCGGTGCCGATGCGCTCGGCTTCGTCTTCTATAAAGACAGCCCGCGTTGCGTTGACCCGGGCCAGGCACAACGCATCATTGCCGAACTGCCGCCGATGATCACGACGGTCGGGCTGTTCGTCAATGAGTCTCCGGACAGGATTCGACAGACAGTGGAGTTCTGCGGCCTGAATGCGGTACAATTACATGGCGATGAAAAACCTGACCAGTGCTGTTACGCGCCTTACCGGGTTATCAAGGCGCTGCGGCTCAGGCCGGGAATCGATGACAGTGTCTTCTCTAGCTACCAGGTTGCGGCGCTGTTGCTCGATGCGTATGTGCCAGACAAGCCCGGCGGAACCGGGCAACGTTGTGACTGGGACCGGGCGAAAAAGATTGCTTCTCGACACCGGGTCATTCTGGCAGGTGGGCTCAATCCGGAAAATGTCACGGAAGCCGTTCGCCAGGTTCAACCCTACGCGGTTGACGTCTCCAGCGGAGTTGAAATAAAGCCCGGGCAAAAGGACCCGGGAAAAGTGGCCAGCTTTATCCGCATGGCCAGGGAGTCATACAGGTGAAATACCAACAACCCGATCCCCGGGGGCACTTTGGCCAGTTTGGCGGTCGTTATGTTGCTGAAACTCTGATGCCGGCGCTGCTGGAACTCGAGGAGAGCTACACCGAATGCCAGGCCGATCCGTCATTTCTGGCCGAGTACGAAGCTTATCTGCAAAATTACGTCGGTCGCCCGAGCCCTCTGTATTTTGCCCGCAGGCTCAGCGAACATCTCGGTGGCGCCAAAATCTACCTCAAGCGCGAAGATCTCAACCATACGGGAGCCCACAAGGTCAACAACACCGTCGGCCAGATTTTGCTGGCCCGGCGCATGGGCAAGCGCAAGGTGATTGCCGAGACAGGTGCCGGACAACACGGCGTGGCGACAGCGACCGTTGCCGCACTATTCGGTATGCAGTGCGACATCTTCATGGGCACCGAGGATATCAGGCGCCAGGCACTGAATGTGTTTCGCATGAAACTGCTCGGAGCACGGGTCCACGATGTGACCAGCGGTACGGCAACCCTCAAGGATGCGATGAACGAGGCCCTGCGATACTGGGTGACAAATGTGCGCGACACATTTTACGTCATCGGCACGGTCGCGGGCCCGCATCCCTATCCGCAGATGGTCCGCGACTTCCAGGCAGTGATCGGTGAGGAAGCGAAAGCCCAGATGCTAGAAGCCGAAGGGCGCCTGCCCGATGTCGCCGTGGCCTGCATCGGCGGCGGCTCGAATGCCATGGGGCTCTTCTATCCCTTCGTCGATGACCCGCAGGTGCGCCTGGTGGGTGTCGAAGCAGCCGGGCTGGGTATCGCGACGGGCAAACACGCGGCCAGTATTTCGGCCGGCAAGGTGGGAGTTTTACACGGTAACAAGACTTTTCTGCTGCAGGATGGTGACGGCCAGATACAACATGCCCATTCGGTGTCTGCCGGCCTCGATTATCCCGGCGTCGGACCCGAGCATGCTTATCTTCGTGACCTCGGCCGGGCTGAATACGTGTCGGTGACCGATGACGAGGCGCTCACCGCGTTCCGCATGCTGACCGAGATGGAGGGGATTATTCCGGCCCTCGAAAGCGCTCACGCGATCGCTCACCTGCTCAAGCTTGCCCCGGAGCTTGCGTCCGATGCAACCATCCTCGTCTGCCTGTCCGGCAGAGGTGACAAGGATATTCATACTGTCGCGGAAGCCATCGGTTTTGAACTTTAACACAGGGACGAGTCGCACGGCACGAGAAATGATGCATGAATACGCTTGCAATGTTCATCGCCCTGCGCACTGTCATTAGCAATGAAATTTACTGATCTTGATCTTCCCGCAGAAGTTATGCGTGGCATTGAAGGGGTCGGCTTTGTCGATCTGACCCCCGTGCAGGAGGAGTCCATCCCGCTGGCGCTGATGGGCCGCGATGTTGCCGCTCAGGCCCAGACCGGCACGGGCAAGACAGCGGCATTCCTGATCACGCTGTTTACCCGGTTGCTGAACAACCCACCGTCCGCAAAAGGCGCTCCGCGTGCTCTGGTCATCGCGCCGACCAGGGAACTGGTCGTGCAGATATGTGCCGATGCGGAGGGGCTCGGAGCCAGCTGTCCCTTCAAGGTCCAGGCGATTTTTGGCGGGGTCGATTACGAGAAACAGCGCCGTGCACTGCAAACCGGCGTGGATGTCATCGTTGCCACACCCGGTCGCCTGATCGACTATGTCAAGCAGAACATCTTTTCGCTGAAACATGTTGAAGCCCTGGTGATTGATGAAGCCGACCGCATGTTCGACATGGGCTTCATCCGTGACTTGCGTTATATTTTACGCAAGTTGCCGCCTTTCGAAAAACGCCAGACGATGCTCTTCTCGGCAACTCTTTCGCACCGGGTCATGGAGTTGGCCTACGAGTTCATGAAACTCGCTGAAAAGGTCAGCATAGAGCCGGAGCAGGTCACTGCGGAACGGGTTGAGCAGATCGTTTACCACGTGGCGAGACGGGAAAAATTTCCATTGTTGTTGGGGCTGCTGAAACAAGAGCAGGAAGAGATCAGGGCCATGGTCTTCGTCAACACCAAGAAGGAAGGGGAGCATCTCTCCGGGCGGCTGCAGATGAACGACTACAAGGTGGCCTACCTCTCCGGAGATATTGCACAGAAGAAGCGCTTGCGCATCATTGAAGATTTCAAGGCCGGTAGACTGAACTTGCTGGTTGCAACCGATGTCGCTTCGCGTGGTCTGCATGTCGAAGATGTGACGCACGTCGTCAATTACGACCTGCCGCAAGACGCCGAGGATTATGTCCATCGCATCGGTCGAACTGCCCGCGCAGGAGCAGGGGGCAAATCGATCAGCTTTGCCGATGAGGACCTGGCTTATTTCCTGCCTGACATCGAAGAATATATTGGCCAGAAGATTCCCAGCACCATTCCCCATGATGAAGATCTCTGTCACGATTACAAACGGGGTGTGCCGCACAAGAAAAAGCCACCGCACGAGAAGCGGTCCGGGGCCGGCAGATCAAGGCCGCCAAGACGCCGGCGCCCCGGCAGCAAGCCGAGACCGAAAAGCGGGCGCTGAAATGGCCAGGATTGATCTCGATGGCCTGCAGGGCTGCAGGCGCTGTCCGCGTCTAGCGGCATTTGTCGGGCAACTCCAGCCGAGCAGAGGCCGTCGGCAGGACGACTATCACAATGCCCCGGTCAACGGCTTCGGTGACCTTGAGGCTCGAGTCTGCCTGGTCGGACTCGCCCCGGGAGCCCACGGTGCCAATCGCACCGGCCGGCCATTTACCGGCGATGGCGCCGGCCTCTTCATGTATCCTCTTTTACACCAGGCCGGTTTCGCCAACCAACCGGACGCGGTTGCTGACGATGACGGCCTGGAGCTTCGGGACCTCTACATCACCAACGCAGTGAAGTGTCTGCCCCCGGAAAACCGGCCGAATGCAGACGAGTTTGCAAATTGCCGGGATTATCTTGTCAAGGAACTGGATGTCCTGCAGAATCTCCGTGTGATTATCAGCCTCGGGCACGGAGCGCACAACAGCCTGCTGCGACTTTTTCAGGCCGAGGGGCTGGTTGATCGTCTGTCCGACGTCCCGTTCGGCCATGCCAGGGTCCACAGGCTGATGGATGGCTTGTCGCTGGTCGGTTGCTACCATACCAGTCGCTACAACGTACAGACCGGCCGTATCAACGAGAAGATGTTTCTCGACCTGCTCAAGCAGGTCAAGACTTTGGCTCGGGGAGAAAACGGTTGATATCTTCTGGTTCGATTCGATAGAATCAATTTCAGGAAGCTATGACAACCATGTCAAACATATCAGCGACATTGAGTTTACTGAAAGAGCAGGGTAAAAAAGCTCTTGTGACATTTATCACGGCGGGTGATCCGAATCTGGAAACCAGCGAAAAAATCGTCCACACGCTGATTGAATCGGGCGTGGATATGATCGAGCTGGGATTTCCTTTCTCCGACCCGATGGCCGATGGGCCGACGATTCAGCTTGCTTCGGAACGGGCACTAGAGTCCGGGGCGACCTTGCGCGGCATCCTCGATATGGTTGCCCGGGTTCGCCAGCACAGCAACACGCCGATCATACTGATGGGCTATTTTAACCCGGTGTTCTGCTACGGCCTGGAAGTCTTCGCCCGGGACGCGGCTGCAGCGGGTGTCGACGGGTTGCTTTTGGTTGACCTGCCGCCGGAAGAAGCCGGTGAACTGCACCCATTCCTCAAAGATGCTGGAATCGATTTGATTACGCTCCTGGCTCCGACAACCGGCACAGAACGCTGTACGCAGCTCGCCGCAGCAGGCGAGGGGTTCCTCTACTATGTTTCGATGACCGGTGTGACCGGCAGCAAGCAGGTGGATGCGGCAGCGATCGCTGCTGCGGTCAATGAACTGAAAAAGCAGAGCCCGGTCCCGGTCGCTGTCGGTTTCGGTATCTCGACGCCGGCGGATGCCGGTGCTGTTGCCGGCATTGCCGACGCCGTTGTCGTGGGGAGTGCCTTGGTCAAATTGATAGCGGAAAAGAGCGCGTCGCCTGATCTGCTGGATAGCGTTGGCAGGTTTGTCAGGGAATTGAAAAAGGCCATCTGACCGGATTGAGCCCGCCGGCCGGTGGCAAAGCGTTAATAACCGGCCCTGATACCCCTTTCCCGGGCAAAAGCTACGCTCAAGCTGGACAAACCGGATGCACCGGTCACAATATTTCATATGCAGCCGCAAGTCATCGAAGCAACCGGCAGGGAATTGCAAGCCTGCTGGATGCTGATCAGGATTCAAGTCGGCAACGAACGGTTCCTTTTTGAATTATTCTTCAAATGTTAGCGAGGTAGCTTATGGCCTGGTTTAAAAAATCTAAGGCGCCAATTTCAGCGCAAGCGGAAGCGAAGAAAGTCCAGATGCCAGAGGGCCTTTGGACAAAATGCAAAAACTGCGAAGAGATTATCTACTCCAAGGAGATCGAACGTAATCTGAGTGTTTGTCCGAAGTGCGATTATCACTTTCGCATCAGTGCCAGGGATCGAATCTCGCTGATCATAGACGAAGGCACTTTTGTTGAGACCGATCCGGGTATGACCTCACTCGACTTCCTCAAATTCAAGGATTCGAAGAAATACAGCGACCGTATCAAGGCTGCGCTGAAAAAAAGCGGCGGTGGCGATGCCGTCATTACCGGTTCCGGCCTGATGAACGGCCAGGAGGTTGTGGTTGCGGTCTTTGATTTCGGTTTTCTCGGCGGCAGCATGGGCTCCGTGGTTGGTGAGAAGATCACCAGGGCCATTGAACTTGGCCTCGAAAAAAAGGCACCGGTCATGGTCTTCTCCTCTTCGGGCGGCGCTCGGATGCAGGAAAGCATCCTGTCCTTGATGCAGATGGCTAAAAGCAGCGCTGCCCTGGCCAAGCTGAAGAAGGCAGGGATTCCCTTTGTCTCGGTGCTGACTGATCCGACAACCGGCGGCGTGACGGCCAGTTTTGCCATGCTCGGGGATCTCAATATCGCCGAACCCAAGGCCCTGATCGGTTTTGCCGGTCCCAGAGTTATCGAGCAGACGATCAGGCAGAAACTTCCGGAAGGGTTCCAGCGCTCCGAATATCTTCTGGAACATGGCATGGTCGACATGATCGTTCCCCGGCGGGAAATGAAGGCCAAGCTGTCACAGGTCCTGCGTGTGTTTACCAAGCAGGCGCCTGTCTCCTAGTCCGTGAACTTTACGGCCAGTCTCGATTATCTTTACGGGTTGCAGCGTTTCGGTATCAAGCTTGGCCTGGAGAACATGCAGGTCATAAAAAGTCGCTTACCCCTGTTGCGGCGGCGGTTGCCCTGTATTCATGTTGCCGGCACCAATGGCAAGGGGTCTGTCAGTATCATGCTGGCAGAAATCCTCAGGCACTCCGGCATGCGGGTGGGCCTCTACACATCGCCCCACATGCACTGTTTTACCGAGCGCATCCGTATCGACGGCAAGCCGGTCTCTCAGGATGAAGTTGCGCTGCTCGCAGAACAGGTTCGTCTTGCCGCAGAGGGGCTCCCGGTCACTTTCTTCGAAGCGGCAACGGCCATGGCGCTGTTGGCTTTTCAGGAACACCGGGTTGATATCGCCGTCATTGAAACCGGCCTTGGCGGCAGGCTCGATGCGACCAACATTGTCGAGCCGCGGCTCTGCTTGATAACCCCGATCAGTCGCGATCACACTGAACATCTCGGTGGTACTCTCACCGAAATTGCTGCGGAGAAAGCCGGCATACTGAAACCTGGGGTCCCGGTGGTTGTCGGCAGGCAGAGCCCTGAAGCCCTCGAGGTTATTTTAAGTGCAGCATCCGCTCTTGATGCGCGTGCCTGCCTGGCCGGGCGCGATTTTTTCTGTGCGGGCGACCATGACGACATCTCGGTTTTAGTGGGTTCCGAATCTATAGAGGACCTGTCCTGCTCGCTGGACGGCCGCCACCAGCAAGACAATTACGCCCAGGCGATCGCTGCGGCTATTGAGTTGCGCGAACAGGGTCTGTCGATTACCGATGTTGCGATCCGTGCAGCCGGCAGGACGGTACTTTGGCCAGGGCGACTGGAATGGTGGGCGTGCCGGCAGAAGATCTTGGCGGATGTCTCGCATAACCGTGCCGGGATCGGCAGCCTCGCCGATTATCTGGATGACCTGCAGGTTACGAAGATTCACCTGGTCACCGGATTAAGCGGCGAACGTGCTCCGGAAGAGGTCATGCTGCCTCTGGAAAACCTGGTTGCCTCAGTCTATGCTGTGCCGGTTTGTTATGGACCAGGTGTGCCGACCGCCAGAATCGCCGCTTGGGCTGCCGGAGTCGCGCTGCCATGTAAAGAGTACCTTTCTGCAGAGGAGGGACTGGCGGCCGCAGTCGCAGCGTGCGGGGATGAAGCCCCGGTCGTGATCTGTGGTTCGTTGTACCTGGTCGCCGAGTTGAGCCAGAAATTCAAGGCGGGAGATCTGCCGTTTATTGACTGAGGGCAGACAGCCGATATGATGACCGAGACAGGTGTTGCCATGCGAAGTTTGTCATTTGGAATTGCGCTCTGCGCGTTGCTTGTCATCAGCCTTGCCATGTGCGCGATGGTCAGCAGACCTGCCGAGGCCAACGACGAATTGCTCCGGGTTGCCGATGAAGAAAATTCCGCAGCGGTGGGGCCCGCAGCCACCGGAGCCGAGAAAAAAAAGACGGCACCGGTCTCGCTGGTTGCCGATCAGCTTTCCTACAACGAGGAAGATCAGAGCTACGAGGCGCAAGGGGCGGTTGTCCTGCGTCAGGCCGACCTCGAGTTGCGGGCTGACGAGCTCCTCTGGCAGTCTTTGACCCAGGATGCTGCCGCACGGGGAGAGGTGCTGATGAGCGATGATGACGTCTCTTTTTCAGGTGACAGCATGCAGTACAACATGGCCACCGGCCAGGGGCGGGCGCGTGGCGGCAGGGTTTTGGTTCATCAAGGCAATTTCCATCTTGTCGGCGAAGAGATAGAGAAACACGGGCAGGCCAATTATTTTGTCAAGGACGGCAGCTTCACAACCTGTGACGGAGAGATCCCGGACTGGAAATTTTCCGCCCGGGAAGTGGATGTCGACCTGGGCGGCTATGCCCGCGCTAAAGGGGTGTTCTTTCACATCAGGGATGTACCGGTCCTCTATGCTCCCTACATGTATTTTCCGGTCAAGACCGAACGTGAGTCGGGATTGCTGGCCCCCTGGTTCGGCTATTCATCTAACAAGGGCACGCGCGCTTCCCTGGCGTGGTATCAGGTTATCGATCGCCATATGGATACGACCTTTTACCTTGACTACCTCTCCAAGATTGGACTCGGTACCGGCATAGAGTACCGTTATGCCCTGGCCAAGCAGAACAACGGCAAGGCTCTTTACTATCATGTGGCCGGCATAGATGAGATGCCGAATACATATTACCTGGACTGGAAGCATCGCGGCAACCTGCCCGGCGGCTGGACCTTGACCAGCGATGTCGAATACACCGACCAGCAGGAGTTCTTTGACGAATTCGGAGAGTCGGCTGAGGAATACAATCGCGACCTGACGGTTTCGACGGTGATTCTCCAGCGCAATTGGGAGAAGCTCAACCTGGTCGGCTATGGCCGGTATCTCAAGAATCTCGAAGAGGATAACGACACGTCACTACAGCGTCTTCCGGAGCTGGGGCTCGGCCTGAGCCGCTACCGGCTGGGTGAGACTCCTTTGTCTCTTGGCCTGGAGAGTTATGCGACGCGGTTCCGGCGCGACGAGGGCCTCGATGGCGAGAGACTGTACCTGCGGCCTTTCGTGTCGGCCTCCTTCAAGCCGGGTTCCTGGCTGGAACTGACTCCCGAGGTCTCTCTGCACGAGCGGCTGTACGCTACGGATGCCGGTGATGATCACCAGTTTGTCCCGGAATATTCCCTGACCCTCGCGACCCGCCTGGTCAAGACCTACTTGCCGAACCGCTGGGGCATGGATGGGCTCATGCACAGCGTCGAGCCGAAACTTGTCTATACTTATGTGCCTGACAAGAGCCAAGATGATTTACCGCTCTTCGACCTTTTCGATCGTCAGATCCAGCGCAACGATATCAGCTATGCACTGGTCAACCGCCTGACGACCAGCAAGACCAACGAGGATGGGGCCACGCACTATCGCGATTTTCTGAATCTGCGCCTTTCACAGAGCTACAGGTTCGATAACGATGATGACCTGTTCGATGATGACCGGCCGTTTTCGGATGTGCGCCTCGAGCTGGATTTCTGGCCGACCCGGAATGTCGCTCTCGGGGTGGACAGCCTGATCCCGGTTTACGGTAGCAGCAATCTCCGGACCATGCGAGTCGCTGCTTCTGCCAAAGACGATGCCGGCAATGCGGCCAAGGTCAATTACACCTACAAGGACGATACCTTTCAAAATGCAGCGACGGATTACATCAATTTCCAACTTGATACATCACTTTTCAAGCCCGTCTATGTCAGGTTCGAGGAGCGTTACGATTTTCGCAAGAGCCGTGAGCTGGAAAAGATTGTCGGTCTCGAGTATCGATCAAAATGCTGGAGCATTCTGTTGACCTATCGCGGGCGCTACCGGCAAAACGACAGCAAGGACCATGAAGTGATGTTCAGCTTCGTCCTGGCGGGGCTGGGGATGAACAAGGGGTTCGGTGGTGGTTTCGGTTTGATGAACTGATTTGTGCGATTCATTTGACAAGCCTGAAATGTCTGATATTTTCACTGTAGTTACCAGCCATCCGATGGGGCTCGTTGTGAGTCGGGTTGGGCGGCAAAACTGATCCGGGAGGGAGGTGTATTAGGAGGGGTTGCAGGATTTGATGCCCGCATCGGGTTTATTGTTATTCCAATTATGGAGGGAAATGTTATGAAGTATTACCCGTTATTGTTGGCCTTGATGTTTGTCCTTGGTGTTGCCGTTTTTTCGCCGGCGACCGCCTCCTCCGCCGAGACTCCGGCTGCAAAAGTCTCTGTTGAAATTATTCACCTCAACCAGGCAACTGCAGAACAGCTGCAGGGCCTGACGGGCGTCGGACCGGCCCTTTCTGAGCGGATTATCTCCTATCGGAACGAGCACGGGCCGTTCAGCAGCGTCGACCAACTGGCGGAAGTAAAAGGGATTGGCGCAGCCAAGCTGGCCAAGCTGAAAGGCCAGCTGACCGTCGATTAATGCCTCGTAAAAAGGTCTGTTAACTGGCAGGCCTCTGATTGCTGACAAACCCCGCAAGTGATGCGGGGTTTGTTTTTTATCTGCAGGTGGAACTTCTATGCAGCTTGAGCAACAGATGGTTAATCTGTTGCACTCTTTTGTTTTCCTCAGAAAATCGAAGACAAAACCAAAACCCGGGGTTTGCGCCCTCCGACGGCGCCATACTCTTTTACTGGCCTAAAAGAGTATGCAGAAAAAGGCCAGCGCTGCGCTTGGCATGTCTGGCTCGATATCGCGGCGACCTCAATTCAGACGAGATTATTGGACAAAATGACTACATTGCCCTCGCAGGAACCGAGGCTCTTGTGAGCCTCTCCGGTCGTGGAGGATTGCAAAGATTGTCAGGTTTTGTGGCTTTTCCCCTGTCGATGAAACTGAAAGGTCAGGCCCTTTGACACAGGGCCGGATCCCCATTACAGCGAGTTCTTGAAGTCACAGAAACCCGGCAAAGGAGATGCCCTTCGCAAGGAGAGAGGCGCTTTTTGCTTACTTTTTGTCGCCGCCTGGACAAAAAGTAAGGCGTCTGGCGGGACGCAAACCGCCGGTTTTGATTTTAAGAATAAAGAAGAAGTGCAACAGATGAACCATCTGTCCCCCTCTCGACAACAAAGTTTGGCTGAACGTTGTCAGCAGCCTGAGGCCTGCCATTCGTCAGGCCTTTCCTCAGCCCTTGTTGCCAAACACCCCTTTTCAGGATGCCCGGCTTTTGGGCATGACAGGT